>JAFUVC010000041.1 GCA_017483785.1 Prevotella sp. | reverse complement strand
GAAACTCGGCGTGGTGCGACGCGGCATCGGCGACATGCTCACCTTCACCGTCACACGCGCCAAAATCCCCGTGCACACGCTCGACGCCTACTACATGATTCGCCCCGACGTGGGCTACATCCGCATCGGCTCGTTCGGTGCGACCACCTACGACGAGTTCATGGCGGCCGTAGATACGCTGGAGCAACGCGCCGGCGGCAAACTCGAGAAACTGATACTCGACCTGCAAGACAACGGCGGCGGCTACCTTCAGACGGCGGCCCAGATTGCCAACGAATTTCTGCAAAACGGCGACCTCATCGTCTATACCGAGGGCCGCGCCGTGCCCCGACAGGAGTTTCGCGCACAGGGTTCGGGCCGCCTGCGCGAGAACCTTCGCGTGGTGGTGCTCGTCAATGAATATTCGGCATCGGCCAGTGAAATCGTCACGGGAGCCCTGCAAGACCAAGACCGCGGTCAGGTGGTTGGGCGGCGCACGTTTGGCAAGGGCCTCGTGCAGCGTCCGATTGACTTCCCCGACGGCTCGATGATTCGCCTCACCATCGCCCACTACTTCACGCCCTCGGGTCGCTGCATCCAGAAACCCTATGTGAAAGGCGACAAGCGCGACTACGACGAAGACATCGAAAAGCGCTTCAAACACGGCGAACTCTACTCGAAAGACAGCATCCGCTTCGACGATTCGCTGCGCTACGAAACGCTGCGCCTGAAGCGACCCGTCTATGGCGGCGGAGGCATCATGCCCGACTTCTTCGTGCCGCTCGACACCACGCAATATACCCGATTCCATCGGCAGTTGGCGGCGAAATCGGTCATCATCAACACGAGTTTGAAGTACATCGACAAGAACCGCAAGCATCTGCGCAAGCAATTCGCAACGTTCGACGAATTCAAGCGCGGATTCGAGATTCCGCAGTCGATGATTGACGAGGTCGTGGCCGAGGCCGAGAAGGAAAAAGTGAAGCCGAAAGACGCCGACGAACTGCAGCAGACGCTTCCCATGCTCCGCACGCAACTCAAGGCCCTCATCGCCCGCGACCTGTGGGAGATGAACGAATATTTCGCCATCATCAACGAGCAGAACCACATTGTGCAGCGCGGGCTCAAGATTGTCGGGGAGTAGTCATAAAAACGGGTTAATAAAATTACTCTTTTTCTTCAATAATCAATTTTTTCTTCAATAATCAATGACGAAAAACTAGAAAAAATAACTGAATGAGACAAAAAAGGATGCTTTTTTTTGCAAAATTAAACGAGAAAAGTTAAATTTGCATCGAAAATCAAACTATAGATAAAAATAATTGGACTAAAGCAATGAAAAAATTACTGACAATCGTAGCCGTGGCTGTGCTCTCCTTCGGCACGGCAAACGCACAGGAGCCCGCAAAAGGGAAACTCAAGTCGTACACCTTCATCGAAGCGCAAGGCGGTGTGCAATTCACCTCTACCGACGCGAAAATCGACAAACTGATTAACCCCACCGTTGGTTTTTCCGTCGGCCACTATTTCTTTCCGGCCGTGGGACTGCGCCTGCACGCCAACGGATGGCAGACCAAGGGCGGATTCGACCAACTCGACCAGTACTACAAGTTCAACTACATCACGGCCGATGCCGACCTGCTGGTGAACCTGTCGAACTTGTTCTCGAAGAAATATGCTCACCCGCTGAACCTGATTCTCATTGGCGGATTCGGTCTGACCAACGCGTGGAAAAACGACGAACTGAAAGCCATCACGGCGCAGCATCCCGGCCTGAACACGCAACTGGCCTGGGACAAGAACCGGCTGAGCCACAACATCCGCGCCGGACTGCGCCTCGAAACCAACGTGACGAAGCCGATTGGACTGTCGCTCGAAGTGACGGCAAACAGCCTGAGCGACCGCTTCAACTCGAAGATGAACACGAGCGACGACTGGATGTTCACCGCCATGCTCGGCCTGAGCGTGCGCTTCGGCCACAAATATGCCGGTCCGAAGTATATCACAAGGCTGGTTGACGTGACGGAGACCGTCTGGGTTGACGAGCCCACCACCATCAAGGTGATGGAGAAGAGGCCCGTCGAGAAGATGGAGCAGAAGCGAATCGAAGAGGTTGTATTCTTCAACATCCGCGAGAGCGAGGCCGACGCCGCCGAGGGCATCGACCAGGCCATCAAGAAGATTGCCGACCTGATGAAGACGAGCGACGACGCCACCTTCACCGTGACCGGCTATGCCGACAAGGGCACGGGCAATCCCAAACTCAACAAGATGTACGCCTTGAAGCGTGCGCAGGGCGTCACCGACAAACTCATCAACGAGCATGGAATCGACGCTACACGCGTGCAGAGCGACTCGAAGGGCGACACCGTGCAGCCGTTTGAGGAGAACGACAAGAACCGCTGCGTCATCGTGACGGGCGAGGGCACGTTCAAGGTGACTACCTACGAAGAAGTTGAGGTGGAGAAACCGTCCACGAAGAAGGTGGAGAAACAGGTGACCCGCCAGCAAGAAGTGAAGGAACTTCTGGAAGACTAACAACTTATCATGTGCTCGCAAAGGATGAGCACATGTTTCCCGTCAGCGAGGGTGGTGGCAAAGATATAGTTGTCGCCGCCCTCTTTGATTTTCAGCCGACGGCGCAATTCCTCCGGTTTCATCGGGAAATTGCGCGTGGAGATGTTGGCGCGGTCGATGTGGGCAAATTTCTCGCGAAAATCGCGCTTATTCATCGATGAAATGGCCGAAATTTGAAAGATTTTACCCGGAAAATGGTCGGGGACAGTCGCATTTCTGTTTACGAACAGGCGGCTGTTTGGCGCGAGGGCATCGAGCCCGAAACGCTGACAAATTTCGCCGAAGCATCCAGCCTTCATCACCGACGCATTGGGCACGAAAAGTCGCCTCTGCGACGTGATTTCCGGCAGCGTTTCTGCCACGGGAATCGGCTTCGCTACGGCTTCCTCGCCGCAGGAAAACACTTGTTCGTCGTTGACGCAGAAAATTCTCCGGTTTTCGGCATCTTTTTTCATGACGAGCAGCATTTCCTTGCACTCATTCGCCACGGAAACGATGTGAACCTCGCTGACGCACCCCAGTTCCTCCACTGCGCGATGCCAATCGAGCATCGGCGAGAGTTTGAGCACGATGAAATGGGCTTTTTTGAGCAATTCGTCGCGCAATGCAAGCACGTTTGGCGTGCAGTCGGCAAGGGCGTAAGTGCGATTGCCGTGCGCGTCGCGACGGGCGGGGTCGAGGAAGATGAACGAGGAGGGATTTTCGAGGAGCGAGGAGGGAGAAACGAGGAGCGAGGAAGGAGAAACGAGGAGCGAGGAAGGAGAAACGAGGAACGAGGAGGCATTTTTGAGGAAGTTTTCGGCCGTGTCGCAAATGATTTCGGCATCGGACAGGCCGAGCAGCGGAAAATTATGGCGGGCAAGCGCGCAAAGATGCTCGTTTTTCTCGACATAGACGAGGTGATGTTGCTTGTGAGCGGAACTTTCTGAGGCGAGAAAAGCCTTTGCCATCGCCGCGAAATCGACGCCAAAACCGCCCGTGAGGTCGATGAACGACTTGACGGGAGCAGCAGAAACCAATCGGGCGAGCAACTGCGCCTTGTACTGCGCAGTCTGCTCGCTCGAACATTGTTCCATGGACAGGTGTGGCGGATAGACGATTTCCTCCACTGCCGCCCACGAGGGAAGTTTTTGGCGCGCGGTCTGTCGGCCGCGAATCTGGTCGAGTGCCGTCGGAAGGTCAACATCGGGCGTCGTGTGGGCCTGCAACGCCAGTTGGCGAACGTCGTCGTTGGTGTGCAGGCTGACAAACTGCCGTGTTGCTTCGTTGAGCATCTCGGTTTTTACTTAATGACGACTTTCCGGCCGTTCACGATGTAGATTCCGCGCTGTAGCGTGGCCTTTTCCGACACGCTGCGACCCTGCAAATCGTAGATTTCACGGGTAGAAACCTCCGATGAAACCGTCGGTTTTTCAAAAATTGAGGTCGATTGCTTGTTGACATAGAGCACGACATCTTTTTGCGAACCCGTGTAGCAGGCGAATCGCAATCCGTTTGCAGCCGTATTGTATTGCAGTTTTCTCTCTGAATAATCAGCGTTGGTGATGTCAGAAGTTGAAATTATCCATGCGAAGCCGCTGTTGCCCTTCGTTGCAGAAGCATATAGTTTATTGCTTGAGCCCGTGAAATACAAGTAGTTTTCACCGTCAAGAATATACCAGTTATTACCCTCTGCCTGTTCCAGTTTAATTTTTTGGGCAGAACTTCCGTTTGTCGTATAGCCATCAATCGTGATATCGACTTTCTTGCCTATATTTTTCGAACCGTCGAAGCCGGCATAAGCCGTTCCCTTCGTCTCAGATGCTTCATAGACAATCAAATATTCGTCATTTTCGTTGAGTTGATTGGTGTCTGTGATGCGTTTGTAAGTTCCGCTACCTGTTGGATCGGGGGTCTCACCAGAAGAATCGGTCTTGAACATAAAACTGATGGTTCCATCGCTGTTTTGCGTGATGTCGGTGACGGATTTGTTGAGTTTTTTCGTGCCGTCGGTATTTTTGTTGAAGAGCGTGGCGGCAGGGGTCGAAGTGTTGGAGAACGAGTTGTTCGACTTGTATGGATACGGGTCGTTTTCCATATCGTAGAAGTCGTAATATCTCGCACCTTCGTATGTCTCGTATTTCTTCTTGTTGTCGGCAGCAATCCATGTCATTCGCTCGTGGTTTTTGGTGGTATTCACTTCGTTATTCCACCACGCATTTTCGTTGTAGTCAACGTGCAGGATGAGCAGTCCCGAGCCAGGCAGTTCTTCGTCCCATCCCGTCCACTGGCGGTTTTCGAGCAGGAAATACTCGTTTTTGTTGCCGTCGTTGTAAATAATATAGGTGTCGCCGCCGTTTTGAAGTGCCTTCATGGCGCTGACTTCGGTGTCCTCGGTCAGTTCGACGGGCTCTTTCCAGCCGGCCACCCATCGCTCGTAACTCGTGAAGCCCGCAGGACAGTAGCCTTCGCCGTTGTACGAGCCTGCGTCCATCAAATCCCAGTAGCCCATGCCCGAATTCTGATAGTTCGTGTCGTAGAAGTCGGGATAGCCCAGACAGTGGCTGAATTCGTGGCAGATGGTGCCGATTCCTTCGATTTTCCACGACAAGACCTCCTCCGTTTTGCTGATTTGCTTGGGTTGCAGTTCGTTGCTGCACGCATAGGTGTCGATGGTGACGCCGTCGAGTTTAAGCGGACTGACGTTTGCGCCGTAGTATTGCGCTCCCGAGAGCGTCCACTCGTGGGGCCAAACGGAGTCTTCGTCGCCATAGTTGGCCTCGCCGTTGCCCGCATAGAGCACGAACACTTGGTCCACTTCGCCGTCGCCGTCCCAGTCGTAGTCGGCGAAATTCACGTCGGCATCGGCCATTTTACACGCCTCCACAATCATTTCCTCGGCACGCAGGTCTTCGGCCGTCTCGGTGTCGGCATTTTCGCCGTAATACGCACGATCATTTGCCAGCGGATAGGGGCCGACCACATCGAAAGTCAAGTCAAAAAGGCCCTCGCTCTGCGCAAGGAAATAGTCGTGAACCGAGCCCACGAATTCCCCCTCGCTGAAGTTCGTCTCGTTGGCGATGCGGTTGAAAAGCGCCTGATTGTTTTCCGGCTGGAATTTCACATCCTGATACTCCACCAAGATAATGAGGCCTTTCTTGCTGCCGTTGTAACTGCCCACCTGCGCTGCTTTTTTCTTGTTTTTGGGCGCGAGTCGGCTATGGCGCTTGGCGTTGGCCTTGGCGCGTCGCTTCGAGGCTTTTTCCACTACCGAATTGGCGTCAACCTCGGCGTAAAAATCGGTGCCTTTCACTTTTTTGAAGGCTTTTCCGTCTGTCGCCAGCCAATAATGGCCGTGCTCATCGCCCACGAGGCGAGCCTCAACAGTGGTCCCATTGCCCAGTTTGAGCATTTTTTTCTGGCCTGGCTTGGCAGGCATGGCTCCGGCAGCCATCACGACCAACAACAGAGCCCAACACAAAAACAGTTTTTTCATAGTCTTTCATTTTTATTTTACGATAATTTTATTTCCGTTGACGATGTAAACGCCTGATTTCAAGGATTTTCCGTCGATTTTCCGACCCTGCAAGTCGTAAATCACGTCGCCCACTTCGCCGTTGGAAGTCTTCACGGCATGAACGCCCGTGACGGTGGATTTTTCCTTGTAGATGGCCACGTCTTGCTGGCTGCCGGTGTAGCAGCGGAACATATTTGCCGACGTGTTATATTGCAGTTTTCTATCCGAATACTGAACGTTGAAAATCATCGCCGTGCCGCCCGAGATGGAAATATTCCACTTCGCATTGTTTTCGGTGGCTGAGGTCGAAGCATCCAGCGTGTTGCTGTTACTGTTCAAGGCCATGTAAGTGCCGTCGCTGCCCTTGATGGTCCAGTAGTTTCCGACTTTTTCAAGCACGAGAATCATCGCCTTGTTCGACGCGTTGCTCATGTCGATGGTGGCGGAACTGATGGTCACGTCGCCCGTATTGTTTGACTTGTCGATTTTCGTCAGGGCCTTGGCGTCGTCGCCCTCAAAGACGATGATGTAGTTCTTTCCGCTCTCCAAATCGCTCGTGGCCGTCACTTTCTGATAGTTTCCGTCGCCCGTGGGGTCGTCGCCGCCTTCATTGATGACATATTCGGCCGTGGCCACCTTGCTCTGGTCGTCGCCCTTCACGGCGAAGGCCTTCAGTGTCAGGCTCTCGGCAACGGTGATGGGCTCGGTGTATTGCGCGCTCGACGTGGTGGGCGTAGAGCCGTCGAGCGTGTAATAAATCGCGACGTCGGAGGTCGAGCAGTTGATGGTCACCTGCTGGGCCGACTTGTAGGTTCCGGCGGCGGGCGTGAAGTATGGCGCGCTCACGGTGGAGGTGCCGCTGTCGTAGTTGGTGTAGTCGAAAGGCTCGTTTTTCTTGTCGCCCCAGACGTATTCCTCCAGTCCGGGATAGTCCACGAACGGATTTCGGTTGCCCTGAACGGTGTAAACGGCGTTGTTTCGGGCGATTTCCACGTCGTCAACGGGGTCGTTTTGCGACCATTCGAAAAGCATCTTCAGATACCAGTCCTTGAACGGCTGATAGGTTTGTCCGTTGAATACATTACTGGCCGTGGCGTTATTGGCCCATTTCGACACATTGCCTTCGTAGCAGGTCACCACATAGAAGTAAATTCGGGCAATGTCGCCCTTGATTTCGTCGTTCGGCTCGAAAATCTGGCCAGAATAGCCCGAAACGGAGCACATTCCCACCCGGCAATAGCCGTTTTTGCTCGACCAAGAGGGATTTTTCGTCTCGGCCAAGACATTGTTGCCACGACGATTGTTCACATAGCCGTCGGTCGGCAGCACGTGCACGATGTCGCACACCAGATAGTCGTCGTTTCCGCCACCTTTATACCAACTCTGCGGCAGGCAGTGCTCGCGGTTGTAGCAGTCGCCTTCCTTTCCGTAACTGCCGGCCTTGTCCTTCACATGGGTGTAGTTCGTGGCGTTGGAATACCAGTCGCGCACATAGCCGTCGGGGCGTGTGTCGGTCTTTTTGTAAGCCTCGTACAGCCCGTCGTAACCTATTTTTGTATGACCTTTGATGATGTTGAACATGGCCGTCTTCAGCGCCTGTCCGCTCTTTCCGTCGGCAGCCTGATAGTAGGTTTTCGAGTCGTTCGGACCCTGTGCCCATGCCGATGCTATAATCATTGCAGACCACAGCAAAGTAAAAAATCTTTTCATATCTTCTTTCTTTTTTAAGTGTTTAAAAAAATAGTTTAAGTTTGCAAAGGTATAAATTTATATCGAAATAGAACTTAGAATTATGTTTTTTTTGTATCTTTGCATCAAAATTCATGGTCATGAACGAAGATTTTGACATTCGAGAAGAAAATCTTTCGCAAGGCGAAAAGGATTTTGAAAATGCGCTGCGACCGTTGAAGTTCCGCGACTTCAGCGGCCAGACGGGCGTTGTGGAGAACTTGGAAGTGTTTGTAGAGGCGGCGAAATATCGCGGCGAACCGCTCGACCACACGCTGCTGCACGGCCCGCCGGGACTGGGCAAGACCACCCTTTCCAACATCATTGCCAACGAACTGGGCGTGGGCTTCAAGATTACTTCCGGCCCCGTGCTCGACAAGCCGGGCGACTTGGCCGGAATCCTGACCTCGCTCGAGCCGCGCGACGTGCTTTTCATCGACGAAATCCACCGTCTTTCGCCCGTGGTCGAGGAATATCTCTATTCGGCCATGGAAGACTATCGCATCGACATCATGATTGACAAAGGCCCGTCGGCCCGCTCCATCCAGATTGACCTGAACCCCTTCACGCTGGTGGGCGCCACCACGCGCTCGGGCCTGCTGACGGCACCGCTTCGCGCCCAATTCGGCATCAATCTGCACCTTGAATACTACGACCCGCTGACGCTTCAGCGCATTATCCGCCGCTCGGCAGGCATTCTGGGTGTTCCCATCGACGACGATGCCGCCACGGAAATCGCACGCCGCTCGCGCGGAACGCCCCGTATTGCCAATGCACTGCTGCGCCGCGTGCGCGACTTCGCGCAGGTGAAAGGCTCGGGCCGCATTGACCGCCGCATTGCCGACATCGCCCTGAAAGCCCTGAACATCGACCAGTTCGGCCTCGATGAAATCGACAATAAAATCCTCGTGACCATCATCGACAAGTTCCGCGGCGGACCTGTCGGCCTTTCGACCATCGCCACGGCCATCGGCGAAGACACGGGCACCGTCGAGGAGGTCTATGAGCCGTTCCTTATCATGGAGGGTTTCATCAAACGAACGCCGCGCGGCCGTGTGGCCACGCGACTCGCTTATGATCACTTGGGGCGAAATCCTTACGACGGCAACATCATGGAGCCGAATCTGTTCGCAGAGTAATCCCCGTTATTTCGCATTGATTTCTCGGAGCAGCCGGTCGGCATGGCCCCATTTGTCCATCATGAAGAGGACGAAACGGATGTCAACACCGATGCAGCGGGCCAGTCGGGCGTCGAAATTGATGTCGCTCGAGAGGCTGTCCCAGTTGCCG
>JAFUVC010000040.1 GCA_017483785.1 Prevotella sp. | reverse complement strand
TGGCCACGGTCTATCGCGACACGACTTTCACGGCCACGAAAGGCAAATTCACCTCGAAGGAAGAAGGCGAAAAGGCCTTCCAACTCATTGAGGGAAAGCCGTTTACGGTGACTAACGTCGAGAAGAAAAAAGGCACGGAAGCACCGCCGCAACTCTTCGACTTGACCTCGCTGCAGGTGGAGTGCAACAAGAAGTTCGGATTCTCTGCCGAGCAGACGCTGAACCTCATCCAAAGCCTCTACGAGAAGAAAATCACGACCTATCCGCGTGTGGATACGCGCTATCTCTCAGACGACATCTACGCGAAGTGTCCGCAGACGATGAACGGCCTGTTTCAGACGAAATTCGCCGCCGTCGCGCCCTATGCCGAACTGGTGCGACCGCTGGGCGGAAAACCGCTGAAAAAGTCGAAGAAAGTCTTCGACTCGTCGAAAGTCACCGACCACCACGCCATCATTCCCACGGGCGTGATTCCAAAGGGTTTGACCGACATGGAGCAGAAGGTGTTCAACTTGGTGGCCCTGCGGTTCATCGCCGTGTTCTATCCCGACTGCAAATTCTCGACCACGACCGTTCTGGGCGAGGTTGACGAGATTTAATTCAAGGTTTCCGGCAAGGAAATTCTTGAACCGGGCTGGCGAGCCGTCTATAAAAAAGAGGAAAACGGAAAGACCAAGGAAGAAGGCAATGAGGCCGTTGCGGGAGAGGAAAACGCATCAACTTCTGAAAATGCGGAGGAAAAGACGCTCCCGACCTTCAAAAAAGGCGAAAACGGCCCTCACACGCCCACTCTGACCGAAAAATGGACCACGCCACCGCCCTATTACACCGAGGCCACGCTGCTCCGCGCCATGGAAACCGCCGGAAAATTCGTCGAAGACGAGGAACTGCGCTCCGCGCTGAAAGAAAACGGAATCGGCCGGCCGTCGAGCCGCGCCAGCATCATCGAAACGCTCTTTAAGCGCCACTACATCCGTCGCGAGCGCAAGCGACTCGTCGCCACGCCGACGGGCATCGAACTCATCGGAATCATCAAGGAGGAACTGCTGAAAAGTTGCGAACTGACGGGCATCTGGGAGAAAAAACTGCGCGACATCGAGCACGGAAAATACGACGCAAAGCAGTTTATCGAGGAACTGAAGCAGCAAATCACGCAAATTGTGAACGACGTCTTGCGCGACACCGAGCCGCGCCGAATCACCATCGAAGCAAAATGAAATTGAAAGCCCGAATTTGCAATAAAACCGAGATTTTCGCGTTATTTTAAGCAAGATGAGAAAACCCTCGACGATATTCTTCGATATTGTTGTCATGATTGCCGTGGTCATGGCCGTTTCGGCGTGTGGGGCCGACAAACACCTGAAAAAGGGCGAAAAATACCTCGCTCTGGGCGAATATTTCGATGCCGCCACCGAATTTAAGAAGGCCTACCAGACCACGCCGCCGAAGGAGCGCGACAAACGTGGCGAAAGAGCCCTGAAAATGGCGAAATGCTATGCGAAAATCAACCAGACGCAGGCCGCTCTGGCCGGTTATCGCAACGCCATCCGCTACAACCAAGCCGAACTCGACGACCACCTGAACTACGCCCGACTGCTCCTGAAAAACGGCGAATACAAGGCCGCAGCAGCCGAATTCCAGATGATGAAAGACTCGCTCACGGCCCGGGGCGAATGGTTCTTGTCGAGGGAAGAACGGAAACTCACCGACAAGGCCATCCTCACGCAAAACGGCCTTTTCTCGGCCCAGAACGCTCCGCAATGGAAGGAACAGGGGTCGCGCTACACGGTGAAAAGGATGGACTTGTTCAACTCGCGCCGCGCCGACTACTCGCCCATGCTCTTGGGCGACGAATACGACCGCCTCTACTTCACTTCGACGCGCAACGAGGCCAACGGCGACGAACTCAGCGGCATCACGGGCACGAAACCCGCCGACATTTTCTGCTCCGAGAAAGACGACAAGGGCAAATGGAGCCGTCCGGAAGTGGTGCAAGGCGGCCTGAACACCGACTACGACGAGGGCGCGTGCTATTTCTCGGTCGATGGCCGGGAAATGTACCTGACCGTCTGCCAGACCGACCCGAGCAGTCCACGACTCGCCCAAATCATGAAGTCGAACCGCACCGACGCGTCGTGGAGCAAGCCCACGGAGGTGAAAATCTCCAGCGACACGCTCTCGGCCTACGCCCATCCTGCCATCTCGCCCGACGGACAGTGGCTCTATTTCTGCTCCGACATGCCCGGCGGCAAGGGCGGCCTCGACATCTGGCGCGTCAGGCTGACGGCTGGAGGAATGGGCGGCGTGGAGAATCTGGGCGACCCCATCAACACTCCAGGCGACGAAATGTTTCCCACCTTCCGCGCCAACGGCGATTTCTACTTCTCGAGCAACGGCCACACCGGATTCGGCGGCCTCGACATCTACATCGCAAAAATCGACCCCAACACCAAGCGCTACGTGCTCGAGCATCCGGGCTATCCGCTGAACACGCAGGCCGACGACTTCGGAATGACCTTCGAAAATCCCTACAACCGAGGCTATTTCAGTTCAAATCGCGGCGACGGACGCGGCTGGGACCACATTTTCAGTTTCGAGAATCCCGAAATCGTCCAGTCCATCAAGGGATGGGTCTATGAAATGGACGGCTACGAACTGACCGCCGCCGAGGTTCATCTCGTGGGCGACGACGGCACCAACCAGAAACTCAGCGTGCGCAGCGACGGCTCGTTCACCTATGTGGTGACGCCCGGCGTCAGTTACGTGCTGCTCGCCACCTGCAAGGGCTTCCTCAACCACAAGGAGGAACTGCGCGTCGAGCAGGCCGAGGAGTCGGAAGAATACGTCTTGCAGTTCCCGCTGGCCTCGATTACCGCGCCCGTGCTCATCGACAACATTTTCTACGACTTCGACAAGGCCACGCTGCGCCCCGAATCAACCAAGGCACTCGACGAACTGGTCAAACTGCTCAACGAGAACCCCAACGTCACCATCGAACTCTCGGCCCACTGCGATTTCAAGGGGCCTGCCGCCTACAACAAGCGACTCTCGCAAAGGCGCGCCGAGAGCGTCGTGGCCTACCTCATCGACCACGGCATCGCTGCCGACAGGCTCACGCCCGTTGGCTACGGCAAGGAAAAGCCGAAGAAAGTGAACAAAAAAGTGGTTTCAAAACATAAATTCCTGAAAGAGGGCGACGTGCTCACCGAGGAATTTATCCTGAATCTTGGCGAAAAAGAGCAGGAAGCGTGCAACCAGTTGAACCGTCGCACGGAATTCACCGTGCTACGCACCACCTACGGCATGTTCGACGAAAAAGGCCAACTGAAAGAACTTCCGAAGCCGAAAAAGCAGGAGCAACCGCTCGAAGAAGACGATTTCGACTTCTACATCGAAGAATAGAACGCAATTAAAGTTCTTTCCATTCTACCAGAAAATTCCACGCCACGGTTGCCCAGAATACAAACGCAACCGCCACGACCATCACGGGCGAAATGCCGCTGAAACTGACCGACGAGAGGAATCCAAAGAAATTGCCCATCGAATTCATCAGCACATGGCGCAACTGGCCGAGTCCGTCGGCCCAGACGAAGAACACGACACCTGCCAGCAGGCACGCCGCAGTCCAAATCCGGCTGAGCCACACCGACCGCGACGGCAGCGTGTGCATCACGCGCTGCGAAAATCCGTTGTCGGGAAGTTCCTGACGGTTCTCGTCGAAAAACATCGCCACGAGTTCGTCGTCGCTCAGCAGCGATTTGTTGATGTTTTTTTTCTCCTCCATATTTTCTTATCAAATTGTAAATCGTCAAATAGTCAATTAAGAATATCCGTTTTTTCTCAGGAACATGGCGAGTTTCTGCTTTCCTCGCGAAAGGTGGCTTTTCACCGTTCCCTCGACCATCTCCGTGATTTCGCAGATGTTTTCGATGCTCTGCCCTTCCATGACCTGCAACGTGACGCAGGTGCGCTCGGCCGGCGAGAGTATGCTCAAAGCGTGCTGCAAGTCGATGCTCAGCGATGCGTCGGCGGTTGACGCCTGCCTGCGAGCCACCGATTCGTCGATTTGCTCCGTCAGTTTATGCGAGCGCACATAGTCGTAGAAGACATTGTAGGCGATGCGGAAGAGCCACGTGGAGAAATTGGCCATGCCGCGAAACTGACCGATGTTCAGATAAGCCTTCACGAACGTGTCTTGCGCCAAATCGTCGCTCAGATGCTCGTCGCCACCCGTCTGGTTCAGGAAAAACCGGCGAATGGGTGACTGATATTTCACCACAAGTTGGTCGAAAGCCCGCTTGTTGTGAAACACAGCCACCTGAGTCAGGAGAGAGAGATCGGATGCAACCAAAATTCGCCGTTTTTAATCGTTTTACAATGAATTTTCGTTGTTTTTCGGCTTCGAAGAGCGCGCAATTAATAACTGTCCGATGCCGTAGCAGAGGACGAGAAGTCCAATACCCGTCAGCATGTCGGCTCCCCAGACGCCAAACATCATTGCCATGCCGATACCTATCCAGATGTTGCGGATGCCACGGCGGCGCAGAAACTCGTCGCTCTGCTTATCGACGGGCATCAGTTCCTCGGGAATCTGCTGTCCGGTTTCCATCGCTTTCTCGGCCAGTCTGACGCGGTCGTTATGTCGGCGAATCATCAGCCGGAGTCCGATGATAATCAGGATAAACGGTGCCAGAAGCATCACAAACACAAACAACACAACAACAATCGCCATGGCTATGCCCCAAGTTCCCATCAGTTTGTCTAACCAGGGCACTCCGGTGCCGAAATCCTCGTCAATCCACACGCGGCGCGTCATGGCGTCTTCTTCGTCTTCGGCCTCATCCCAAGCCACGTTTGTCGTGTCGGAATAGGCGGCAATTTCCTCTTCGTCGGGCGCGGCATTAGCGGCCACGGCAGTAGAGTCGGCCACAGCGTGGTGGCGGTGTTTCGGTTGAGCGTCGGCAACCATCGTGCCCAGCATCAACATCATTGCAAAAACCATCAATTTCTGTTTCATAATCATTTTTCTGTTTAAAAATTACATCCGTTAGACGAAACAGATGCTCAGAAAGTTGCAAAATAACAAAAAAAATTTTATTTTTGCAACAGAAATGGAAAAATAACGATGCAACTGCCTGAAGAATTTATCCGACAGACGCGCCAGACGCTGGGCGAGGAACGCTTCGAACGCTACATGAAAGCGCTCGGAGAGGACGCTCCCGTGAGCATTCGCGTGAATCCGGCGGCCGAGGCTGGAATTATGGAGGGTGCCGAGCCTGTGGCGTGGTGCCAGAACGGTTTTTATCTGCCCAAGCGACCGCAGTTCACGTTCGACCCGATGCTCCACGCCGGCTGCTACTATGTGCAGGAAGCCGCGTCGATGTTTCTCGACCATGTGTTGCGGCAACTTTATCACCCAACACTCAACACCCAACACCCATTATTCTTCCTCGACATGTGCGCTGCCCCGGGCGGAAAATCGACCATCCTGCTGAGCCATCTTCCCGAGGGAGGCACGCTCGTGAGCAACGAACCAAACCCGAAACGCGCGTCCATCCTGTCGGAAAACCTGCAGAAATGGCTGCTTCAGGGCATCAAGTCGCTTTCCTCGCTCCTCGTTCCTCGTTCCTCTACCTTCGTTACAAACAACTACCCTCGCGACTTCCGACGCGCCAAACTCAACTTCGACCTGATACTCTGCGACGTGCCATGCTCGGGCGAGGGAATGTTTCGCAAAGACCCCGACAGCATCGGCGAGTGGAGCGCGGAAAACGTGGAGAAATGCTGGCGGCTGCAACGCGAAATCGTCGCTGACGCATGGGCTTGCCTGCGCGACGGCGGCTGCTTGATTTACAGCACCTGCACCTTAAATATAAAAGAAAACGAGGAAAACGTGCGCTGGATGATGGAGGAACTCGAGGCCGAGCCCGTCGCGATTCCCGTCGAACCCAACTGGCACATCACGGGCTCTCTCCTACCCGACTTCACCGCGCCCGTCTATCGGTTTATTCCGGGTCTGACGCGCGGCGAAGGCCTGTTTATGGCCGTTTTGAGGAAGAAAGGCGACGAAAAAGCCAAGAAAACCGACCTGTCGCGAACTGCGTTGAAGACGATTCCCAACGATTTCCTGAACGCCGTTGCCGAGGCCGTCGGCCCAAACGCGCACAAAATCGACCTCAACTTCGGGCAGGCCATCCAATATTTGCGTCGCGAAGCCATCGTCCTGCCCCCGGAAACGCCGCGCGGCATCGTCGTCGTCAGTTTCGAGGGGCAACCGCTCGGACTGGCCAAGAACATCGGCAATCGCGCCAACAACCTCTATCCCAAAGAATGGCGAATCAAATCAACTTATACACCCAAAGAATATGAAGCAATACTTAGACATTCTTGACCGCATACTCAC
>JAFUVC010000005.1 GCA_017483785.1 Prevotella sp. | reverse complement strand
CGGCATTCAGACGATAGAGGTTCTTGTCAGTGGCCACGAGGTAGGCATCTTTGTTGGCTTTGCCCGATGTTGAGCCCTTGATGAAGCGGGGCTTGCCCTCGAGGTAGTGCCCTGTGAGGCCGCTATAATATTGATAGGTACACTCTGTGTCATCGGTAAAGATGAGCATCAGGGCCGAGGTGAAGACTTCTATGTCGGTCTGTCCTTCGCGCTCGGTGAGCAGATAGAGTCCTTCCATGGTGCCTGGCGAATTCACGACGGTGTAGCCGCCAGTCCACCAATAGCTTTTCATACCAGTGACGGGATCCTCGGCCTTGCAATAAAGGTGGTAAGTGCCAGGTTCCAGGTCGCACGTCCACTTGAGGTCTTTCTCATACCAGATGGTGTCGGCAGGTGGATAGACCATGGCGTTGCCAATTTGCTCGGCGCGGTAGGTGTTGTAGTAGGTTTTGAGCACAAACCAGCGATACTGCAACCGATTGGCGTATGCATAGTCCACTTTCATGTGGATATCGACCTCGCTGCCGGGATTCAACGAAGAATACTGGTAGATGTTCGGAGTCAGCGTGGTATCGACATCGAGTTTGATGTCGCTCACCTGCTCGTCGGGCACATAGTCGTAGTTACCGTCGTCCTGCGAACAGGAGGTGAGGGCTGCGGCAATGCCGCAGCTGACGCACAGCCCGATGAGAAAATGTTGAATGCTTTTGGTATTCATAATCGTTATTTTTTCAGTTTTTCATTTTTCATTTAGAACGTCACCAAATTGCCGTTTTCGTCGGTCAATGGTTGGCCGGGATGGGCGGCATTGTAGGCATTAAGAGCGTTCTGGAAACGTATTTTCAAGCTATTCAGCATGGCCCACGACATGGTGCTGGCCGAGATTTCGCCCTCGTTGGCATTCATGTTGTCGAGCATAAATCGGTACTTCACATTGCTGTAGGTACCGAAGAAGGTTTCCAGTTCATCATCCCAGTTCTTGGGCTTTGAGAGAATGTCGTTCCAGATGAACGTAATGTGGTCTTGCTCCTTGACTCCTGGCTTGAAATCGGCCGATTCAGCCAGTTGTACGTACAGGCGCACGGCCTTCGACTGCAATGAAGCGTCGCGTCGCAGTGTCACGTTGAAAATGCCAGAATTGCTGCCGGCAGGCACGGTGACGGTCTGCGGCAAGCTATACTGGCTGGCCTGTGCCGTGGTGCGTGCAGGATCGACGGTCAGATTGACAATGCGGTCGCGGTTGGCCACCTCGCCCATGACCATGGCGGCCACAGAGATGGTTTTCTCGATGGTGGAAGCGGGATAGGACACGAAAGAGAAAGTGACGCTGTCGGAGCCGACGGCCCAGATTTTTTCACCCTCTAAGCGAACGCGGGGCTGATCCTGATAATAGAAGTCCTCATCCTTCGAACAGCTTGTGGTTATTGTGGCGATACCACAGCTTACGCACAGCCCGACGAGAAAATATCTAAAATTTGTTGTCATCATAATCTTCAATTTTCATTTTTCAATTATCAATTCAATTTGAGTAACCTCCAAACTCGCGGTCGGTGCTGGGGATGGGCAGCACGTAGGTCTGCTTGCCGCCATGAAGGCTGGAACCTTTGATTTCAGAGAGGTTGAGGCGCTTGTAGTAGAAAAACAGCTGTCCACCCTCGGCGAGGAACTCCTTGCGATACTCTTTGTAGATTTCCTGTTGAATCTGGTCGGCAGTGAGTGTCTCAGACAGTTTCTCGGGGATGTTGCGATTGTCGCAACGCACGGTGTTCAGCAGTTCGATGGCCTTTGCGGGATTGCTTTGCTTCAGACATTCAGCAGCGATGTACCACGCTTCAGACATTCGGATGAGAGGATAACGGTTGTTGAAGGTACTGCCCTCATTGTACCAGAATTTGGCCAAGAAGCGCTGGTCGCCGTCCTGTTCGAAGCCTTTCAGCAGGCGATAGTCGTTACCGAAACCACGATCGAATTCATAGATGTCTTTTGCCGAGGCATCTGTGGGTGTCAGACTACTGGCACCGCCTTTGCGGGTGAAATAGAAGTTGCCGATGTCTTCCCAGTCGTTGATGACCAGCTGGAACAGGTGCTCGGTTGTAAAAGCTGCATCCAATTCATTGCGTTTGGTGGCTTGCATGGAAGTGTAGTGCACCCAATCGTAGCCCGGGCTGAAAGCATTGTCATGGTGGTTGATGACCTCGTTGGCAAATTTCAGGGCATTTTGTGTATCGCCCATCCACAGGTAGGCACGGGCCAGCGTGGTGCAACAGGCGTAGTAGTTGAACTTGTTGCGCGACACCGTGTAGTTCGGACCATTGGATGTCATTTCGTATGCGGCCGTGTCGGCTGCCAGTTCGTCGCGAGCTGCCAGAAGGTCTTGCACCACGAGCTGCATGGTCTCGCTGACACTCTTCTGGGCCACCACTCCCGTAGCATATTCCGTGACGTAGGGCACGCCTTTGGCATTGCTGTCCATGGCAGGAGCACAGGCAAAGAGGCGCATCAGGTCGAAGTGCAGGAATCCGCGCAAGCCCAATGCTTCACCACGATAGATGTGATAGTTGTTTCCCTCGAACATATTGGGATTGGCTTGGTCGATATTGCGCAGCAGCACGTTCAGGTTGGCAATGGCATTGTAGGCAGCCGTCCAGATGGCATTGATTGTGGTTTCGCTCGATGTCTGCGTGTAGTCGAAGTCATTGGCGTAGCGCCACGCACCGTTGGGGTTGATGTCGTAGCTGTGCGAAAGCACCTCGACAAATCCGATACCCATGTTCAATCCGTACATTGATTGGGTGGTCATCATGGTGTAAACGCCTGCCAGCTGGTCGCGGTAGCCACCTTCACGGTCGAAGTGGTTTTCTTCCTTGATCTGCGACTTCGGTTCCACGTCGAGCCAGTCGTTGCACGATGCCAACACCATAGCCAATAGACAATAACCCATAAGCGTTATTCCCTTGGTTATTTTTCTTTTCATTGTCTTGTTCATAATCTTCAATTTTCAAATATCAATTTTCAATCAAAACGTTAACTGCGCCGAAAGCGAGAAAGTCCGGGCAAACGGATAGGACGTTCCACGCTCGGTTTTCACGCTTGAAATGACGAAGAGATCGTTGGTGTAGGCGCTTACTTTCAGGCGCTCAAGGAAAGAGTTTTTCACAAACTTGCAGTTGCGGAAATCGTAATAGATGGTGAGTGACGACAGCGTAAAGAGGCTGTAGTCCTGAACGAAGCGGCTCGTGGGATAGGTCGTCGTCAGGTCGGTGATGGCCTTATAGAGCGAGCGGTCGCCAGGTTTCTGCCAGCGGTCGGTGAACACACGGCGGTCAACGTTGTATTCCATCGGGGCATTTTCTACTTTATCTACCAGTGTCTGGTTGTAGATTTGTCCACCCCAGCGGTAGTTCATCGTGATGTTCCAGCCCCATCCGTTGATTTCGCCGTTCACACCGAAGTTGCCGTTCCATTTGGGTTGCGTGTCACCGCAAACCACTTGGTCATTCACGTCATATTCGTAAGTGACGGAGCCGTCTTTCTTCAAGAAGATTTCCTTACCCGTCTGCGGGTCGATACCAAGCGATGGCACAGCCCAGATAGCATTCATCGAGCATCCCTCGTAGTATTTCACCTGCGGGGCGGTGAGCTTGTTTTCGAGCGTGTTGGCATCCTGCGCATCGTTCCACGCACGGAGCGAATTTGAAATTTTCTTCAGCTTGTTCACGTTGTGGGCTGCCGAAGCGAACACGTTCACATAGTTACGGCCACCGTCAAAGACGCGATAGTTCAAGTAAGCCTCAATACCCTTGTTTTCCGTCTCGCCGAGGTTGGCAACGTATGTAGAGAAGCCAGTCGATGTCGGAACAGTGACATTGGTCACCATGCCTTTAGTGTTGGCGATGTAGTAGTCGAAACGACCTGAAAGGCGGTTGTTGAACAGGGCGATGTCGAGACCAAAGTTGGTGTCGTACTTTTCCTGCCAGTGCAGCATCTCGTTGGCCAGTCCTTGCAGATACGAACCAATGGTGGTCGCCTCCTCGTAGCGAGAGGTTGATGGATTGAATGTATAATAGGTGTGCGCACGATTGCTGAAATAGACAAATGTGGGCATGGCATCGTAGCTGCTGAAGCCCTGCGAACCAGTGTAGCCATAGCTACCGCGCAGTTTCAGGCGATTCACCCATTTCACATTTTTCATAAAAGGCTCGTTGTGGATGTTCCAATCGGCACCCACCGACCAGAACGAGCCCCAGCGATTGTCCTTGCCAGCCTCCGACGATCCCATCAAACGGTAGTTGGCATCGAAAAGATAACGCTCGGCAAACGAATAGTTCAGCGAAAGCAGGCCACCGCAGTTACGCGAAATGCCTTCAGAACCTGTCGGTTTGCTATCCTTGGCATACATCACACCAAACTTGATGTCGTCCATGAAGTCGTTGGGGAAGCCCTCGGCTGTGATACCCGTCGTATTGTATTTATTGTCGCTCATTGACAATTGGCCGTTGATGAACATGAGGTGGTCGTTCATCTGCTTCGACCACTGCAGTCCGAGATCAGCCGAAATATCAGTATTCTTGCCGTTCGACTGGAAATACGAACCTTTGCGGAACTCGTCGGTCTGGTCGATGAAATCGGTGTGATTGGCAGGCTTGAAATTATCGGCAGTCGAGTGTTTGTCGATGATTCCGAAGCGACCTGTCAGTTTGAATTCCTCGTTGATGAACCATTCCAGATAGAAGTCGTTGGTGATGGTGGTATAGCCCGTACGGTCGAAAGTGTTCAGCGTAGTGTTGTAGAGCGGGTTGTAATAGGCCTTGCTCTCACCGGCACTGTTCATGTAATCATAGTTGCGGATGAGCTGTCCGTTAGTGTCGTACAGACGGCTATAGGGATTCATGCGGTAATATTGGTCGAAAGTGCCGTAAGGCGAATTGGTACTCTTGTTGTGGTCAATGGTGAGTTTGTCACGGAATTGTAGGTTTTTCACGCGATAAGCCAGTGTGACACCACCTGAGAACGTGTTGCGGTCGGAACCTTTCATCGCGCCACCTATTTTATTATACGCGAGGTTTACGCCATATTGCATCGACTTGTCGCCACCCTCGATGTAGAGCGAGTGCTTGTGACCGAAGCCGTTACGGACGGGTTGAGCCAGCCAGTCAGTATCTACACCGGCCAGCAGTTCGCGCAACTTCTGGGTGTATAGTTCGTCGAGTGCGATCTGGCTTTTGGCGTTCTCGCTGGAGAACAAACCAGCCATGCGCTCCACATCCAGTTTCTCTTTGGCGTTGGTCAGGTCGTAGCTCGTCAGGTCGGGCACCTCAAGGCTTATGCTGCCCGTATAGGTGATGCGCATCTTGCCGCTTTCGGGGCGCTTCGTCTCAATGACAATCACTCCGTTGGCGGCTTTCGAACCATAGATTGCCTTGGCTGTGGCATCTTTCAACGTGGTGACGCTCTCCACCTGATTCATGTCGAGGTCGAGGATTTTCGTCAGCTCGGTCTCGAAACCGTCGAGGATGAACAGCGGCTGGTTGGCACTCGATGCGTACTCTCCCTGCACGCTCGAGATGGTCGAAGAACCGCGCATCTGGAAGTCGGGCAATGCGTTGGGATTCGAACCCGCTGCCAAGTTCTCGATTTGCATGAACGACGGGTCGATGTTCTTCAGCGACTGCAGCACGTTCACGTTGCCCACGCGTTGTAACTCCTCGCCCTTCACCGTCGTCACGGCACCCGTGTAGGTGTTGGCCTTGCGCTCGAAGACACCCGTGACCACCACCTCGTTGATGGCTTTCGAATCGGGCATGAGCTGAATCCTGTAATTGCTGTCGGCATTCAGATAGACCACTTTCGATTGGAAACCGATATAATTCACTTCCAACTGCGTCACATCGCCAGAGAGTGTCAGCTTGAAGTGTCCGTTCACATCGGTAATCGTCGTAAACGTCTCGCGATTGCCACCGCTTTTCACATTGGTGACGGTGGCTCCGATGAGCGGCTCGCCTGTTTCGTCAACGACGATACCCATAATCTCACGATTGCCGCTCTGTTGTTGCTGCACTCGGTTGATGGTCACCAGATTGCCGTCCACCTTGTATTCAAACGGCTTTCCCACGAGCATCATCTGCAAAGCAGCCTCGAAAGGTACATCTTTCACTTCGCCCGTGACGCTGTAGTTCTCTACATCCTCATAGGTGAACATGATTTTCTGTTTACTTACCTTTTCCAGTCGGCGAAGTGCTTTCTGTAAAGGCTCGTTCTGACAACTGATCGTGATGCCACCACTCTGTGCCAGTGCCGGAAATACCGTCAAACAAAGTAATAGCAACAGCGTTGTCCATCTTCTTTTGTCCATAAGCGTTTTGTTTTTAGGTTAATATATGATGTCAGTTTCTAAAAGTATTACGTTTGTGAACAGGAAACGGGTACGAAATCTCTCTTTTTTTTCTTGTTTTTCCTGCTTTTTTACTAATTTTGCCCCGAAAAAATAATAAAAATGACTGACAAAGGCGACTTCGACCGACTCTTTCGACTGCTTTACAGCGAACTCCGCACCTTCGCTCGACGTTTCCTCGCACGCGAGGCCGACTGCGAAGACATGGTCAGTGCGGCCTTTGAAGACGTATGGCGCAATTTCACCGCCATCGAGCCTGACACTGCCAGAGCGTTCCTCTACAAAAGTGTGCGCAACAAGTGTATCGACAACCTGCGACGCGATGCCACACACCGTCGTCATGCCGAACTTTACGCTCGTCTCACCGAGGGCTACGACCATGCCGACCAGCTCGCCGAACTCCACGAGCGCGAGCAGATTGTCCGCCGTGTGCTCGACTCGCTGCCCGACTACACACGTAAAATTTTCACGGCCTGCTACGTGGAACGTAAGCAGTATCGCGAAGTGGCCAAGGAAATGGAAATCTCACCCAACACCGTGAAAAAATACATCTCTCGCGCACTTGCCCTCATCACCGAACAACGCAAAAATCGGTGTTAAACGTACCCGAAATGCCACGATAAGCGTTATAATTATATAGTATCTGAAAAAAATTGAAGATTTTCATATAAAAAAATGAAAAAAATTGAAGAAGCCATCCATATCATGGAGCCGGAGGCTGAACTCACTGATGAGCAGCTCCGTATGGTAGAAAACGATGCCGAACTCCGCGAAGCCTGTCAGGACATTATGATTCTACAGGGAATGCTCGCTGACAACAAGAAGACAACCCGAACTTTCAGCCTTCCAGCCATCAAATGGATAGCTGCCGCTGCCGCTTTGTTCGTTGGTGCATTCTTCCTGCTCTGGCCCAATCAGCGCAATACGACCGCATCCCAAGAGTCATTGCCTCTCCTGAGCAGTACCATTACCATCACCACACCCGACGGACAAAGGCAGGCACTCAGCCTTGAGAAGGACGGCGACGTGGCCGATGCCATTTATACTGTGCCAACGGCTGAAAAAAATGCTTCCCTTTCAGAAAAATTTGGAGAAGTTCCCGTCGAAACCGTCACCATTCCCTACGGTCACTCGTTGCAGATTATTCTCAGCGACGGCACGCGCGTCTATATGCATCCGGGTTCGCGACTTGTCTATCCCGACCGCTTCGTAGGTTCTGACCGCAAAGTCACGCTCTCGGGCGAAGCCTATTTCTGCGTAGCCCACGACTCAGAGCGTCCCTTTACCGTCCACACGACACAAGGCGACGTGCGCGATTACGGCACCGAATTCAACGTTTGTGCCGAAGATGGCAAGACTGAGGTGGTGCTCGTCGAAGGCAGTGTCAGCGTCACACCCATCGGCAATAAGGAACATTTCCTGCAGCCTGGACAAATGGCAACACTCGATGCACAGCATCCGACACCCGTCATACAAGCTGCCGATACCGATCCTTATACTGCATGGCGCGACGGCTATTTCTACTTCAACGAGCAAACCCTTGACGACATCATCACGCAACTCGCCTGCTCTTACAACCTCAGTGTGGAATGCCACAATCCCGACTTGCTCCACCTCAGGTTGCGATATATCATTCCACGCAACAGCACTGCCGCCTATGCCGTTGAGATTCTCAACCGACTACAGCGTGGACATGTCTCGCTCGAAGGAAATCGTATCGTAGTAAAATAAAAGATAAAATAAAAGATAAATAATAAATAAAAATCATCTGTTTTATATTTCGTTTCATAAAAAAATATTTGTACCTTTGTCGGCACAGAAATAGATTATAAAAACAGTTGACTAACAAAACTAATTAATTATGAAGACAACTTTTCGTTTTTTTGCTTTGACTGCCCTGCTATGGGCAACAATCACCGCACAGGCGCAGATACAAGACCCTGTGAAGTTCACGACGCAGTTGAAAACGGGCTCGGGGGCTGAGGCTGAAATGATTTTCAGTGGAACGATTGCCCCCGGATGGCACGTGTATTCGACGAATCTGGGTAACAACGGCCCGACGGAGGCTTCGCTGCACGTGAACAAGTTGGACGGTGCGGAATTGGTGGGGAAACTCACGCCGCGTGGCAAAGAAATTTCGAGTTTCGACGAGATGTTCGGAATGAATTTGCGGTATTTCGAAAATTCGGTGCAGTTCGTGCAGAAGGTGAAGTTCACGAAGCCGCAGTACGACATCAACGCGTATCTGGAATATGGCGCGTGCAACGACGAGATGTGTATGCCGCCAGGCGAGGCCGTGCTGAAAGCGAGTGGCAAGAGCCCGGCTGTGGATGCACCGAAGGCCGAAGAAAACGATGCGAAAGCCGATGAAAAAGCCGCTGAGGAGGCCGAGAAAGTGAAAGAGGACTCGTTGGTGGCGCAAAACGACTCGATTAACGCCGACAGTCTGGCGATGATTTCCGCCGGAAACATCGGAAACGAGGGACTTTGGCGACCCGTCATTTCCGAACTTCGCGCACTGGGCAGTGGCGACAACATCGCGAACCATTCGCTGTGGTATATCCTGCTGATGGGCTTCGTCGGCGGACTGCTGGCTGTGGCGATGCCCTGCATCTGGCCCATCATCCCGATGACGGTGAGTTTCTTCCTGAAACGGGCCAAAGACGACAAAAGGAAAGGCATCAAAGACGCTATCACCTACGGCATTTCCATCATCGTCATCTACTTGGGCTTGGGCCTGCTCGTGACGGCGGTTTTCGGCTCCGACACGCTCAACGCGATGTCCACCAACGCCGTTTTCAACATTTTCCTGTTCCTTTTGCTCGTCATTTTCGCGCTGTCGTTCTTCGGATGGTTTGAAATCAAGTTGCCCGACCGCTGGGCCAACGCCGTCGATACGAAAGCATCGACCACGAGCGGACTGCTGTCGATTTTCCTCATGGCGTTCACGCTGGTGCTGGTCAGTTTTTCGTGTACCGCACCGATTATCGGCCTTTTGCTCGTGGAAACAACCACCAACGGCGGCAACTGGGTGGCTCCGGCCTTGGGCATGTTCGGTTTTGCGCTGGCCCTGGCACTGCCGTTCACGCTTTTCGCGCTGTTCCCCTCGTGGCTGAAACAGGCACCGAAGTCGGGCTCGTGGATGACCACCATCAAAGTCGTCTTGGGCTTCATTGAACTGGCTTTCGCCTTGAAATTCTTCTCCGTGGCCGACCTTGCCTACGGCTGGCATCTGCTCGACCGCGAGGTGTTCCTCTCGCTCTGGATTGTGATTTTCGCCCTGCTCGGAGCCTATCTCGTGGGCTGGCTGAAGTTCCAGGAAGACGAAATCGGCGGAAACCTGCAGAAACCCATGCCCGTGCTCTGCATCATGGGCGGATTGGTCTCGTTTGCCTTCGCCGTCTATATGGTTCCCGGCCTCTGGGGAGCGCCGTGCAAGGTCGTCAGTGCCTTTGCGCCGCCCATCAACACGCAGGATTTCAACCTGAATACGAAGACCGTCGAGGCCCGATTCACCGACTACGAGCAGGGAATGGCCGCTGCGCGCGCCGAGGGAAAGCCCGTTTTCATCGATTTCACGGGATTCGGCTGCGTGAATTGCCGGAAGATGGAAGCCGCCGTGTGGACCGACCCGCGTGTGGCCGACAAGTTGAAGAAAGATTTTGTGCTCATCTCGCTGTTTGTCGATGACAAGACGCCGCTCGCCGAGCCGTTTGAAGTGACCGACGGCGACGGCAACACGCGGACGCTGCGCACCGTGGGCGCGAAGTGGAGTTATCTGCAGAGCCATAAGTTCGGGGCCAACGCACAGCCGTTCTACGTCATCGTCGATGCCGACGGCAATCCGCTCAGCGGGTCTTACGGGTATAAAGAAGACGTTGCGGCATTCTTGGAATTCATGTCTGGCCCCCTGAAATAGGGGGTTGGGGCTCTTGTCAAACGATTATCTACTACCAACCATGAACAAAGAGACGCGCGAGGCTATCATCAACCTCATCAACCAGGAAGTGGTGCCGGCCATTGGCTGTACGGAACCGATGGCAGTGGCTCTCTGCACGGCACGGGCGACGGAAATGCTCGGCTGCCGACCCGAGAAAATTACTGCCTATCTGTCGGGAAATATCCTGAAAAACGCCATGGGCGTAGGCATTCCGGGTACGGGCATGATTGGCCTGCCCATCGCCATTGCGCTCGGTGCGCTCATCGGCAAGTCGGAATACCAGCTTGAAGTGCTCAAAGACCTCACTCCCGAGGCCTTGGAAGAAGGAAAGCGCTTCATTGCGGAAAATCGCATCCACATCGGCGTGAAACCCGATATTTGCGAACTGCTCTACATCGAAATCGTCTGCGAGGCCGGCGGAAAGAGCGAAACGGCGATTATTGAGGGGAGCCATACGCATTTCAAAGCCCCTCCCCGTCCCTCCCCAGAAAGGGAGGGTGCTCTTGACAGACCAACTCAAACGACACATTGTTCTGTAGAATCCTCCCCGATGGGGGGAGGTTTGGAGGGGGCTCTCTCTCTCTGGCTCGTCGATG
>JAFUVC010000039.1 GCA_017483785.1 Prevotella sp. | reverse complement strand
GGTGGCATCCCACACGGATTTAAACCGGAAAGCAGAAAATGGGCTGACAACCCTGGGGCGGCCATCATTCCAACCGTTGCCCAAATCTCTGTTCTCGTAATTCCAGCCGAATCCGTCGGCACGAACCGTAGCGGCCATGATGCTCGAAATCGCACACGGCACGACCTCAATCTCAGGCCGTGTGTATGCACGTTTGTTGTAGGTTTTGTTCATATTTTCAAAAGTAATTTTTTAAGTTTTCCTTGATGAAGGGGTATATTTAGGGTGCAAAGGTAATTATAATTTATAAATTTCTGTCGGGAAAAGGGAGATTTTTAGGGGGGGGGTAACATTATTTAACACAATTAACATAAAAAAGCATCCGCAACGCCCATTGGCCTTGCGGATGTTTTGTAAAATGATGTCAAGCCGTTATTTCCACGCATCCTGCTGCTGCAAGTTCGAGTTGAGCAGCAGTTCCTCGGTGGGAATGGGCATCAGATAATACTTGTCTAACCAGCCTTTTCCGGCCTTCACGGGGTCGAGATAGTAGTAGAGGTGACCACCACCCTGAGCGGCGGCAACTGCCGGAGTGGCCTCCAAGTGCGTGGTGTTGTCCATCACGCCGGTCTGACCGCCCGTGCGGGAAACGACAGCGTCGAGGTTGTCGGCGTTCACCCAGGCACCGTAGTGATGCTTGTTCACGTACCAGTCGCCCTTCTTCCAACGGCGCACATCGTCGAAGGAGAAACTCTCGCCCATCAGTTCCACCAGACGCTCGCGGCGGATTTCCCACAGCACGGGAGCCACGCTTGGGTCGCGGTCGGGGTCGAAGTCGTTGCCGATGGCGCTGACGGTCATACGGCCCACTTCGGCGCGGTCGCGCAGTTTGTTGATGGTGGCGTCGGCAATGCCCTGGGTGAACTGGCCGAGTTCAAAGGCTGCCTCGGCATAGTTCAGGAGCACTTCTTCCATCTTGAAGACGGGTTTGTCGGAGATGTCGGCTGTGCCCGAGGCGAACTGCTTGTCCCAGTTGGCGACGTGCTTCCACACGAAGTAGCCGCTCTTGCCGCGCTGGAATCCGTGGCCGTCGAAATAGCCGGTCTTGCCGTTCACGTAGCGGTTGGAGGCATCCGACATCTGCGTGTGGGGAACGCCCCAGAGCACGTTTCCTGCCCAGTTGGTGGACGGAAGCGACTTGTGGGTTTCAATCTGGTGGTAGCCAGCGTTGAAGTTGGGGCTGGTCCACGTGCCGTTGCCGTTGTCCTTGCCGCGAGGCGCGAACTGGTGTACGAACTCGGAGTAGACGCCGTCGTTAGACTCGTCCATTCCCCAGTCGTTGGTTCCGCCTACGGAGAGTACGTGATAGGGCGGCGTGACCATCTGCCACAGGCGCGGGTCGCGCTTGCGGAAGGTCTTGTAGGAGTCGGCGTTGGCATAGTCGTAGGGCGTTGCCGACTCGGTGTAGGTACGCGTGATGCCGTTGTAGTCGTAGGTCTTGACGTTGGCGTTGTGGATGGGCAGGCCGTCTGCGGTGAGGTAGAGGTCTACCGTGCTCTGCGGCATTTCAAGACAGGCCGATGCGATGTGCTCGTAGTGGCCCAGACGGTGCATCTTCTTGTCCTGCACGTGTTTCACGTAGAGGAGAACGGAAGGCACCTTGCCCAGATTCTCGGTTGTCCATATCTGTCCCCAACCCTTGCCGGGGTGCTTGTCGTTGTTGTCGCCGGTGTAGAGCGTGGGGAATTTGTCGGCCAGAGCCTTCGACACTTCCACGCACTTCTGCAGCAGTTGTGTGCCGGTGACGTATTCGCCCGACTCGGCCACGTTGTGATACTTGCGCCAAGTGCCCTCGAAGAGGCAGAAACGCGACATAAACGCCTTCACCACGTCGGAATTGACGGTGTTGGGCTCGGCCAGGTTGTCCTGAATGTTGTCGGCGCACCACTGGAGTTCCTTGTAGATCTGGTCGGCCACATAGAGGCGCGAGTCGCGCGGGCTTTGCAGTTCCTCGGAGTTTTCTCCCAAGACCTTGTCCACATAGATGCAGTCGCCGTAGTTCAGCATCAGGGCGTAGTGGCAGTAGGCGCGGAAGAAGCGTGCCACAGCCTCCAAGTGCTTGTGCTCAGCGTCGGTGAGGTTGGCATCGGCCAGATGCTCCAAGAGGATGTTGGCAGTGCGAATCACGGAGTAGGGATACGAGTAGGCCACCGAAGTGGTGGGAATGGTTACGGACTGGTCGGCATACGAGTTGGGCACGGTAGAGTAGCCGTTGGTGTACTGTGTGAGCAGGCCAGACCAGATATCCCGTTGCGAAGAACCGAGACCGCTGTTGTAGTTGACGGTGGGACCTTGGAAATAGATTGCTGCAGGGTTGGCGTGCGGGCCGTTGAAGACGTTGTACAGGTTCAGGCTGTAGTCGGTGCAGGTTTCATAGGTGGCAAAGCCGGAAGCCTCCGTCAATGAACCCTTCGGCTTCAGTTCCAGAAATTCGTCGTTGCAGGATACGAAGCCCACGAGAGCCGCAGTTGCGAGCAGTATATTGATATATCTTTTCATAACTGGATTCAATTAAAGGGTGATGTTAAGACCTAATGAGATGGTGCGGTAGAGCGGATAAGACCAGCTGAGGGTTTCCGGGTCCACACCGTCGGGGAGAGAGGTGAAGGTGAAGGGGTTCTCGGCGCTCACGTAGGCACGGAGGTTGGAGACGTGTACCTTCTGCAGCAGTGTCTTGGGGAAGGTGTAAGACAGCGTGATGTTCTTCACACGCATATAAGCGGCGCTCTGCAACATCTTGGTGTTGGTGTTGCGGTTGTAGCCGCCGTTGCCCACGTTGCCGTAGATGCGCGGCAGTTTGGCGTTCGGGTTGGCAGCCACGTAGTAGTCGGGCGACGAGGCGTCCGTGCTCTTGGGCTTCCAATAGTCGGTTGTGCCTTCAAATACGGGCATCCAGATGCCGTCGCTGGCGGCCAGTGTGTAGAAATAGGGTCCGCTGGCGAAGTAGTCGCGCTTGGCAACGCCCTGGAGCATAATGTTCAGGTCGATTCCCTTGTAGTTTGCGCCGAGGTTGAAGCCATACTGGAAGCGCGGCGTGGTGTTACCGATTACTTTCAGGTCGCCGGGGTTGTTGGCGGTGTACTTACCCGAGTTGATGCGGTTCACGTCGTTGGCGTCAACGTCGCCGTCGCGCAGGTTAGCAAACTTATAGTCGCCCGGGCGCGGCGAAACGCCGTCCACTTTCACGACACCGTCTTTCAGCGTCCATGTGGAGAGGTCGGCGAAGTCGTCAACGGTGTAGAATCCGTCGCTCTCGTAACCCCAGATTTCGCCTGCTTTCTTGCCTTCGTAGAGGTAGGAGAGGCTCTTTTCCTCGTTGAAGTTGAGCTTGGTCACCTTCGACTGGTAGTCCCAGATGTTGAAGCCGATGCGATAGCTGAAGTCAGGACCGATGTGGTCGCGGTAGTTGATGTTGAACTCCCAGCCGTTGGTCTTCATGGCTCCCACGTTCTGCATGGGGGCGTCGTCGCCCAGCACGGAAGGCAGTGCTACGCTCTGCGAAAGGATGTCCTTGGTCTTGCGCACGAAGTACTCGAACGAACCCGTGACTCGGTTGTTGAACAGGGCGAAGTCCAAACCAACGTTGAGCGTGGTGATGGTTTCCCAAGTGAACTTGTCGCTGACGATGCCGGGCACGCCGATGACGGTCACGTAGTCGTTGTTGTTGCCGCTCAGCCATACGTTGGCCTGCGTGTTGAGCGACATGGAGGAAATGTAGTCGTAGTAGCCCACGGAGGTCTGGTTGCCGATGGAACCGTAGGAGAAGCGGGGCTTCAGTTGGTTGAGCCAGCCTTCAGTGCCCTTCATGAAGTTCTCGTTGGTGATGTTCCACGCCACGGAGAACGAGGGGAAGAAGCCGAATCGCGAGTCTTTCGGGAACTTCGACGAACCGTCGTAGCGGCCGCTCACCTCGAAGATGTACTTGCCTGCGTAGTCGTAGTTCAGGCGGAAGAATCCGCTTCGGAGGGCATATTCCTGATAGACGTCGCTGGTGGTGACCGTTCCCTGTGCGCCGCTCATCGAGGGGATGTCGATAATGGCCTGGTCTTCAGCGCGCGTGTTGAAGTAGGAATAGCTCCACTTTTCTTGGTTGAAACCGGCCATCACGGAGAAGTTGTGGTTTTTCCACGGCTCGAACTTGTAAGTGGCGTAGGCGTTGATGGCGTAGCGCGACTCATAGAAGCGGCGGGTGATGGCATAGTCGTGGTCGGGGCCGTTGAGCACGTTCAACTGGATGTCGGTCAGGGTGTATTTGCCCGAACTGTAGTTGAAATCGGTGCCCTTGCGCTGATAGGTGTATTCAAAGATGGCCTCAAGGCCCTTGAACGGGCGGAAAATCGACTTCGTGAAGATGCGGGGCTGCTCCACGAGCGTGGTGCGCACGTTCGACACGTCGATGATGTTGCGCGGCGTGCGAATCAGATAGCCCAGCGGGTCTTTTCCGTCGGGCAGGAAGTCCACGTTGCGCTGGCCAAACAGGGCGCCAGTCTCGTCTTGCAGGAATTCGCGCTTCTGCTGCGTGTAGTAGATGTCCAGTTCCTGCGTGAACCACTTGGCCACGTCGGCCGAAATCACACCGTTGATCGACTTGCGGTTGTAGGTGTCTTTCTTGCCGTAGAGCGGGCCGTTTTCCTTGTAACTGTTGGCCGACATACGCACGCGGATGGCGTCGGTGGCGCCGCTCACAGCCAAATTGTGGTTCCACGACGTGCCGGTTTCCAGCATACGCTTGTTGTTGTCGCCGCCGCCCAGATAGTAGCGGAGGCCGTCGGGAGCCACGTAGATGCCGTTGTCGGTCACGCCCGAGAGCGTTCCGGCCTTGTACTGGCCCAGATACGTCAGCCAGTCGTCCAGATTCTGGTTCTGGGCACCGGTGTACTGGTTCGTGTTGAAAGCATCCTTATAGACTTGGATGAATTCTTCCGTGCTCACCTGCTTGGTGCGGCTCGTGGCGTTCACCCAGCCCACGGTTCCGCTGTAGTTTACGTTCACCTTCTGGGCCTGCTTGGGGCGCTTGGTGGTGATGAGCACCACGCCGGCTGCGGCGCGAGCACCGTAGATGGCCGAGGCGGAAGCGTCTTTCAGCACCGTCACCGACTCGATGTCTTCCGGGTTCAGCGCGTCGATGTCGCCGGGCACGTTGTCGATGAGGATGAGCGGAGAAATGCCGCTAACCGTGTTGTTGCTGCCCGAGAAAGAGGCCGTACCGCGAATCTGGATGCTCTTGCCGGTCTGTCCGGGGGTGTTCGAGCCCGATGTGATGTACAATCCCGGAATGGCGCCCTGCAAGGCAGCGGCCACGTTGGGTTGCGGGCGGTCGCCCAGCACATCTTCCATTTTCACGGTGGAAACGGCGCCCGAGAGGTTCATTTTCTTCTGGACACCATAACCCACGACGACAACTTCGCTCAAGTCGGTAGCCAACTGGCTCAGAACCACCGAGATGCTGTTGCGGCCGTTCACCGCAACCGACTGTGGCTCATATCCAATGTAAACTACATCCAAGGTTGCCCTTGGCGAACAAGTAATGGTAAAATTACCATTCACGTCTGTGACTGCGCCTGCCGTCGTAGAGCCTTGTACGCGAATCGTCGCGCCCACGGCGGGTTCTCCGGTGGCATCTTTCACAGAACCTCTGACTGTGATGTCTTGCGCAGAAACGGCTGCAACGAAGAGCATCAGGAGAACAGTCAGCCCAACTCTCATCTTTGCGAGAGAAAGTAGTTTCGATGGGTTTTTAAACATACCTGTAATAAATTTAGATTAAAATAAGTTAGTAAAAAAATGATTTAAAAATACAAACGGTTTTCACGCATTATAATATTATAAAATATTAACGCTATTGGTGCAAAGATAGTCTTTTTCAACAATATCTCCAAATTTTTCTATAATTTTTTTGAAAAACAGGGTCGTGTCACAAAACAAAAAGAGGTTGTGCCTATTTGACACAACCTCTTTCTAAAGGGCCAGACTGGTCTTATTTCTCTGCGCGTCCACCTGCGGTAGTCGGCCAGTAGGGGTTCTGGTAGAGGTTCGAAGTGGCAATGTCGCGGTCGGCAGAAGCCGTGCGGATATCGGAGATGCCAATCGGATAGAGGTAGTAGGCCTCGTGCCAGTTGTAGCCGTCGCGCAACTCGTTGGTTTCCAGCATCGAAATGCTGAACGGGCGGAGATACTTGCTCAGGCTCTTCTGCGACACCACGGCGTCGGCACTTCCGTCGGCCTTGATGCCTTCGGGGTAGTGCTTGTACATCTCATCCCAGAAATTGGCTCCCTCGGGAATCCACTTGGTGGTGAGCATATTGTCGAACGAGCGCCAGCGCACGAGGTCGGCAAAGCGCAGTCCCTCGGCAAAGAGTTCGTTCACGCGCTCGCGACGGATGTTATACAGCGTTTTGTCAACCTGGGTAGTGCCGGAATAGACTCCGAAGTCGCCTTCCTTCGAGAGGTCGGTGGCATTGATGGTGGCCTCGAAATCGGTGCTCACGCCTGCCCGCTGGCGAAGTTGGCGCCAGTAGCCCTGTGCCGTATTGTCGAGGCTTCCGTTGAGTTCGTAGCACGCCTCCATATAGTTGAGCAGTGCCTCTGCCGTGCGGAACACAGGGCAGGCATCCGTGCCCCAGCGCTGGTCGTTGGGCGTCTGGGCGAAGTCGTAGGTGTAGTACTTACGAATCTGGTAGCCCGTGATGTTGCGGATTTCCTGATTGTCCGACGTGATGCGGTCGCAGTTGGTTTCGTCATCAGCCATAAAGACTTTTCCTTTTTCAGGAGCCTCAGGATCGGTGTCCACCACGTTGTTGGCTCCCCATACGAAGAGTTGCAGACGCTCGTCGCGGTCTTGCTTGACGAGGTCGAGCGTCGTGTCGCCGTGATAGCCGCTTCCGTTAGCATAGATGGGCAGGCCGTTCTGCATAAGGAACGACTCCACGAAGGTGCGGGTGAAACCGCTGCGGCATCCAATCTTCACACGATAAGGCACGTCGTGGGTGTAGCCGAGGGTACCACTGTACTCCTTCCACACCAACACCTCGCCGACTTTGGCCAAAGAAGGCTGCGAGAACATATTGAAATAGGCATTCCAACCTGTTGTGGTGCCAATTTGCGGCTGAATGACGTGGTTGTTAGCAGTCAAGTTGGCAGCATCGCCCACCTGCTTCGCGGCACTCATAGCCTCGCGGAGGAAGAACTGCACTTCGCCGTCGATATTGAACGACTTGCCGCTGTTGTAAGCCATCTTGGCACCCGGCCAGTTGCTGTCGCCCGGAACGCGGACAGAGACTTTGTGATAAGTCTCGAAGGTAGCCTCGAAAAGTGCTACGCGCGACTTGAACAGCAGGGCAGCCTCTTTGTTCAGGCGCTGGCCGTTGTAGACGCTTCTCGGTTGCAGCAGGCTGATGGCCTTGTCGAGGTCTTCAAGGATGAAGCGGGCCACCTCGTTGCGCGGTGCGCGCTCGCTGTTGGCCACCAACACCTCGTTGTTGTCCTCAAGCACTTCTTTCAGGATGGGCAGGTCGCCGAAATGAGCCATCATACGGAAGTAGCAGATGGCGCGGAAGAAATAGGCCTCGCCGAGGTAGTTGTTGACATCGGCGCCAGAGAGTTTGCCGGAGGCAATGCCGGCTTCTGCCTCATTGATGAAGAAATTATACACGCGAACTCCGGTGTAATAGTCCTGAAGGGTCTTTCCCGAGGCTACTTCCCAGTGGTTGTTGGCGAAAAGCTGCGTGTTGCCGCCACCGCTCACGTAGATGTCGGTGTTGTTGTCGGAGGCAGCCTTGCCTTCGTTCCAGCCTCCCCACCAGTGGGTCATTGTGCCGGAATAGGGTGCATTCAGGTAACTATCGTAATACTGATTCAGATAGGATGCCAACTGGTCGGCATTCGAATAATAAGATCCGGGAGTGATTTGGCTGATGGGCTCCAGGTCCAGCGCGTCGTTACACGAGGTCGATGCCAGTGTGGCAAGGCCTATGAAAGTGTAGACGCACATATTTTTGATTTTCATTTTCATATCGTTTTATGGATTAAAAATTAGAAACTGACATTGACACCAAATGCGAACGTACGCTGCAACGGATAGAGCTTACCGTTACTCCACGCACCTGCAAGAGCCTCAGGATCGAAGATGCTCGACAGGCTGGTGAGCGTGAACAGGTTGTCGCAAGAGAAATAGACGCGGGCACGGTTGATGCCGGCCTTCATCGTGATGTTCTGCGGGAGCGTGTAGCCCAGCTGAATGTTCTTGCAACGCATATAGGCTGCGCTCTGCAAGTACTTGGTCTGCTCACGCTGGTTCTTCTGAATGCCACCGGCCAGATAGGGTTTCGGATAGTAGGCACCCGTGTTTTCGGGCGACCAGTAGTCAAGGTGTTCCTCGAAACAGGCCGACTGCCACATATTGCCCTGGGCACCCCAGAAGTAGGGGTCTCCCTGTCCGGGCCACCAGTCGCGCTTCATCACGCCTTGGAAGAATACAGAGAAGTCGATGCCTTTCCATTCTGCGTTCAGGTGGAGACCGAAGTTATAGCGCGGTGTGGAGTTACCGATGACGGTGAGGTCGCCGTGGTCGCCCAGTGTTTCTGCGCCGGGATTCACCTCGTTGTCGCCGTTGAGGTCGGTGTACATAATGTCACCGGCTGTCCAGTTACTGCCCCAGTTGGGGTTGTTGTTGGCAATCCACGCGTTCATCTCTTCGTTGCTCTGGGCGATGCCGTGTGTGGTGTAGCCCCAGATTTCACCAAATTTCTTGTTGTTGTAGTAGCCGTAGATGTTTTGGTTTTCAAATGCGCCGTCGTACGGATAGGTCAGAATCTTAGCTGTGGCGTCGGAAATGTTGAATGCGGCACCGTAGCTGAAGTCGCCGATGTGGTCGCGCCATGCAATCTCAAATTCCCAACCCGAGGAGCGCATATCGCAGTTGTTGGTGCGGGGAGCATCGGCACCGAGCACAGAACCAAGAATCGGAGCCGGACCGATCATGTCTTTCGTGGTGCGGACATAGTAGTCGAAACTACCCGTCAGACGGTTATTCAGGGCGGCAAAATCAAGACCGATGTCCCATGTCTCCACCGTTTCCCATGTCATGGAAGAATTGACGATGTTGGGCAGAGATGCGGTGTTCTGTCGACTGCCATTAATGAGCCATGAACTATTGGCAGCGCCAATGGCCTGTTGCTGATAGAACGGATACCAGTCGGCAAAAGAATTGTAGAAAGAGTTGGTGTTACCCAACTGACCCCATGAAGCACGCAGTTTCAATGTGCTAATCTGGTCGGTCAGATTCTGGAAGAAGTTCTCGCGGGCGATGTTCCAACCGACTGATACCGACGGGAACCAAGCCCAGCGCTTATCGGACGTGAATCGGGACGAACCGTCATAGCGGAGGTTGAATTCAAACAAATAGATGCCGTCGTAATCGTAGTTCAAGCGTCCGAAGTAACCGGCAGTGGCGCGGTGCCAATAGGCATCTGCCACTCGCGGATTGCTCTGCGTCTGGCTCAGATAGGGCTTGTCGGGCGTGGTCAGGTTTGCACCATAGCCTTCCATATAGTTCTGCTTGTACTTCTCGTAGTTGACACCGAGCAGCACCTTGCCATTGTGTTTGCCGAAACTACGTGTGTAGTCCGTATAGAGGTTGATGGCATAGTAGTCCTGCTCATAGCGATAGTCGGTGTAGTTGGTGACGGTGCCGTAGTCGCTGTTTCGGACGGAAGGCACGTTGTTGACGTTCCACCAGTTGATGGGGATGACGCTTGTGGTAGACTTGTAGAAGTCGCTTCTCAAAGCCCCGTTTGCATAGATGTTCCAACCTTCCAGCGGTGTGAAGGTGAAGTTGAGTTGCTGGGTGAACATATCGTCGCGCGTCTTGTTGACACCGCCGTTCTCCAGTTCCTCAATCTCCATTCCGCGGAACCAATGGCCGTTCGGGTCTACAATCGGACAGGTCGGCCAGCGGCGGGCGATGTTGTGGAAGAACAAATTGCTCCAATAGGTCAGATACTGAGGTTGCTCATAGTTCTGACGACTCCATTTCGTGGAGTATTCCACACGTACCCACGGTGCGAGTTTGGCATTGATTTTGGCGTTCATATTGTAGCGGTCGAGTTCGTCGTGTCCGTGGCGAATCAGACCGTTGTTCTTCAAGTAGCCGCCGCTGATGAGCCAGCTGACGTTGTCGTTGCCGCCGCTCAGGCTCAGGTTGTGCTGCGTGGAGGGAACGTTCTTCTTGTAGAACTCATCGAACCAGTTGGTGTTGGCGAAGGCATTGGTGTAGTCGTTCCAGTCGCCGTTGCTGGCTGCGGTGGTTCCGTAGTACTCCGGCTTGGTGGGGTCGGTGTAGCCGCCGTTCAAGTAGGTTTTGATTCGTTCCATAGTCTCGTCGCTGAAGACGTTTTCGCCACCGGCATTGATGTTGGCCGCGTTGAAATACTCGGCAAACTGGAGCGAATTCACCATTTTCGGCAACTGTGTGGCGGTGCTGAAGCGGATGTCGCCCGAGTAGTTCACCCTGACCTTGCCGCCCTTGCCGCTCTTGGTGGTAATCAAGATGACGCCGAAGGCTGCACGTGTACCGTAGATGGAGGCCGAAGCCGCATCTTTCAACACGGAAACGCTCTCGATGTCGTTCGGGTTAAGGGCGTTGATGTCGCCTTCAATTCCGTCAATCAAGATGAGCGGTGAATCGACCGAACCGTTGCCAATGGTACCTGTGCCACGAATGGTGATGGCCATCGTGTTGTTCAGCAGTCCGCCATTGGTGTTGGTGGTGAAATTCAGTCCGGGAACCTGGCCTTGAAGGGCCTGCGTAACGTTGGTTACAGGGCGGTCTTCCAAGACTTCGCCGCCCACCATACTGACGGCACCGGTGACGTTCACTTTCTTCTGCGTGCCATAGCCGACGACGACGACCTCGTTCAAGTCGGTGGACAACTGGCTCAGAACCACGTTGATGGTGTTGCGACCATTGACCGCAACCGACTGGGGCTCATAGCCGATGTAAACGACATCCAAGGTAGCCCTTGGCGAACACGTTATGGTAAAATTACCATTCACGTCTGTAACTGTGCCTGCCGTCGTGGAGCCTTGTACGCGAATCGTCGCGCCGATGGCGGGATCTCCGGTCGCATCCGTCACAGAACCTCTGACCGTGATGTCTTGTGCAGAAACAGCTGCAGCGAAGAGCATTAGGAGGCCAGTCAAACTCGCTCTCATCGAAAAGAGCGTTTTCCTCATTTGATTTTTGAACATGTCTGTAAAGTTTTTAGATTAATAATAGGATGGTTAATAAAAAATGTTTAACATAAAAGATATCTTCACACATTCATCAGTACAAAGATAATAAAATAAACGTTATCCTCTCCCCTAAAATTTGTTAAAAAATCATAAGGGGAAGATTTTTTAACTTTTTCGGGTAGAAAAAGTCAGTCGGAAAACCGCTTCAGAAGGTCGCCGTAGGCATCGATGCGGCGGTCGCGGAGGAACGGCCACCAGCGGCGCACCTGCTCGCAGCGTTTGAGGTCGACGGCGACGACTTGCGCCACTTCCTCGTCTTTCGGGGCGCGATAGAGCAACTCGCCCTGCGGCCCTACGACCATCGACGAGCCCCAGAACTGAATGCCACGGGTCTGGCGCGAGGGGTCGTCTTCGTGTCCCACGCGATTCACCGTGACGACGGGCAGCCCGTTGGCCACTGCGTGGCCGCGCTGCACGACGGTCCACGCCTCGCGCTGCCGCTCCTGCTCGTCGGGCGTGTCAGTCGACTCGTAGCCGATGGCAGTGGGGTAGATGAGCAGTTCGGCACCTTGCAGCGCCATCAGTCGCGCAGCCTCGGGATACCACTGGTCCCAGCAGACGAGCACGCCCAGCCGGCCCACGCTCGTCTGAATGGGGTGGAAACCGAGGTCGCCCGGCGTGAAATAGAACTTTTCGTAGTAGGCGGGGTCGTCGGGAATGTGCATTTTGCGGTATTTTCCGGCGATGGTGCCGTCTTTTTCCATCACGACGGCGGTGTTGTGGTACAACCCTGCGGCCCTGCGCTCGAACAGCGACGTGACGATGACAACGCCGTGTTTTCGGGCCAACTGGCCGTAAAATTCCGTCGAAGGGCCGGGGATGGGCTCGGCTTCGTCGAAAACGTCGACATTTTCCGTCTGGCAGAAGTAGAGTCCGTTGTGCAACTCCTGCAAAACGATGAGTTCTGCGCCCTGAGCGGCCAGTTTTCCGATGCCTTCGGCGAGCCGTTTCATATTTTCGTTTCTGTCAGCCGTGTTGTGCTGTTGCAGAAGTCCGATTCTAATCATAATTGTCTGTTGTAAATTGTTAATTCTCAATAGTTTATCGCTCCCACGATTTCCCCGACGGAACGGCAGCCGTGGCGGTCGAGCCAGTTGTTGATTCCGTCGCGAACCTTGATGGTGACGGTCGGGTCGATGAAGTTGGCCGTGCCGATTTCGATGGCCGTTGCTCCAGCCATGAAAAACGCGATGGCGTCCTCGGCATTCATGATGCCGCCAAGTCCCACGACGGGAATTTTCACGGCCTGAGCCACCTGCCAAACCATGCGCAGGGCAACGGGCTTCACGGCCGGTCCGCTGAGTCCGCCCGTCGCAATCGACAGCACCGGACGGCGTTTCTCGATGTCGATGGCCATGCCCATCAGCGTGTTGATGAGCGAGACGCTGTCGGCACCCTCGGCCTCGCAGGCGCGCGCAATGTCGGCAATGTTCGTCACGTTGGGCGAGAGTTTCACGATGAGCGTCTTGCTGTAGTGGCTCCGCACGGCCTTGACCACGCTCGCCGCGCCCTCGCACGAGGTTCCGAAGGCCATTCCGCCCTGTTTCACGTTGGGGCAGGAGATGTTCAACTCTATGGCGGGGATTTTCTCGAGCGCGTCAATGCGTGCAGCGCACTCGGCGTAGTCTTCGAGCGTCGAACCGCTCACGTTCACGATGATGTTCGTGTCGATGGCCTTCACCTGCGGATAAATCTGCTCGCAGAAATAATCGACGCCCTTGTTTTGCAGGCCCACGCAGTTGAGCATTCCCGAGGCCGTCTCGGCCATACGCGGATAGTCGTTGCCCTCGCGCGGATGCAGCGTGGTACCTTTCACGATGATGCCGCCGAGTTCGTCGAGTGGTACGAAATCCGCGAATTCCAGCCCGTAGCCAAACGTGCCGGAAGCCGTCATCACAGGGTTTTTCAGGGCCAGTCGGCCTATATTTACTTTTAAATCTGCCATGTCAATTCCTCCGTATTAAACACCGGGCCCTCTGTGCAGACGCAGCGATTGCCCTGTTTCGTCTTCTGCACGCAGCACAGACACGCGCCCACGCCGCACGCCATCATGTTTTCCAGCGACACCTCGCAGGGCGTTCCCAGTTGTCGGGCAGCGGCAGCCACGGCCTTCATCATGGGCAGTGGGCCGCAGACGCTAATCATGTCGAAATGCTCCTCGCGCAGCGTGGGGTGGTCGGTCACCAGTCCGCGCACGCCAGCCGAGCCGTCTTCCGTCGTCACGCACACGCGCCCGTACATTTTAAAATGATTCAGTTGCAGCAAATCGGCCTCGGTGCGCGCGCCGAGCAGAAAGGTCGGCTCGCCTCCGAGTCGGCAGATTTCCTTGCCCAGAAAGAGCAGCGGAGCCACGCCCACGCCGCCTCCGACGAGCAGAAATCGCTGCTGTGGGGTGGTGGGCAGCGAAAATCCGCGTCCCAGCGGCAACACGCAGTTCAGTTTTTCACCCGCCTGCAATGCGACCAGATGGCGCGTGCCGTCGCCCACGACGGCAATCAGCAGCCACAGTTCCCGCCGCTGTTCATCAATGAAATGGATGGAAATGGGGCGGCGCAGAAAGGTCGTCGGACTCTTGTCCACGCGCACCTCAACGAATTGTCCGGGCAGCATCGGCGGCAGCGGATTTTCCGCCGTGAGCCGCAACAGCACGTAGCGCTCGTTGACCTGCTCCACATTGCCCACCGACAAGTCTAAACAGTATTTTTTCATTTTGCCTGCTGTCATTTTTTCAAATTTTTCTGCATCTGAAAGAAATTCTACGGCAAAGATACGAAAAAACTGCTACTTTTTTCAAATTTTGGAGAAATAACGCACGATTTTCCATGCATTTTTATTTTTTCGGCACAAACGACTCCCAGGTCTGGTCATCGAAGAAAATTCTGATTTCTGTAATCTGACGTGGCTTTTTGTCAAGATTTTTCAAAATCTCCTTTTCTGCTTTTGGTGAACCGAATTGGCGACTCTGGTGCTCCGTCTCAAACAGCATCTGAGCCGATGGGGCAGCAGGGGAGTCGTCGAAATCGAGTTGCGGTTCGGCCTCGAGTTTTGAAAAATCGGCCGTCGAAGCATTTTCTTCCACAGAAACGCCGTCTGTGTACATCTGTCCGCGGCCAAACATCAGCCAGTCCGTCGATATTGCGGGGATTTTCTGCTTAATGGCTTCCACAATGTTGAGGGTAGGTTTGGTCCTTCCGTTAAAAACGCTGCTCAATGATGCCGGAGACATTTGAATGAATTGTGCAAAAGTTTGTTGAGTCATGTGCTGGCTCTCCATAATTTTTCTGATTCGATCTTTCATCTTTTTTTTCTATTTGGTCATTTTTTAGCCGAAAAAGGCGATTTTACTAAGATTTTACAAAGGTAAAGCATTTTTTTTGAATACGCAACAAATGTAACCGAAAATTTGAAAACAGAAATATGAATTTTGATTTCCGAAAATACGAAAATTTGCATTTCAAAACTTGAAAAACGGATTTACGAATACAAATCTAAATTTCAGTTTCAAAAAGGGTTTTTAGATTCAATTAAATGAGAAAACGACAACTATCTGGGTGATTTGTAGTTATTTACAACAATAAAAGTGATTTTTGGACATTTGAATAAACTTTTCTCAATCGAGTCGTAAAAAACGCGCCCAACGCTTTAAGGAAATGTTATAAGTCATTGGTTTTCTATTATTTACCTTTCATTTACGGATGGAGCATAAATATACATTTTAAAACTTAAATCGAATATTTGAAAACATAAATGTAAATTTCGGGTACAGGATTTAGTTTTGAAACGAAAATCTTTCGATTTTAAAATCAAAATTTGGCCGAAATTTCAAAATTTTAGATTCCTGAAATTCGTAAAACAAAATGCAAACAAATCTTAACGCTAAATCAAAGTGGCCAAAAATTCCTCAAAATGGGCTTCTTTTTCAAAATTCTCGCCGTCGGCCTATTTCGCCGAAAAATCTTAAATCTGAGAGGGGGTAAAATTGTCCAAACTGCCCTTTCTCACGGAGTTTGTGGCAAAAAAAAGTGCTTCTGAAAAGCACTCGATTTAGCAAAAAATAGCCCGATTTTTAGTGTAAAATGAAGAAAATTAACTCTTTCATCAATTCTCCAGAATCTGTGTTTGGATTCTCAATTCCCTTACTTTTGGCGTCAATTTCTCTTAATTTCGAGATAATCTGCATCGTTTTCATGCCGCTGAAATTTCTCAATCCAGTCATGTAGTCGCGAGCCAGCCAAGCCGACCGTAATCCCAGATGTTGGGCCACCGAGTTTTCATTCGTGCGATTGGGTGCGTAGTAGGCCAGCATCAGGTTTTGGAAATAGTTGAACAGCAACGGAAGCACCGAATAGACCGAGCCCGCTTTCTGATTTTTGTCAAAATATTTCACAATCTGGTTGGCTTTGTAAACATTTCGGTTGATGATGGCGGCCTGGAGTTCAAATGCATTAAACTCCTTGCTCACCCCGATTTCGCGCTCCACAATCTCGGGCGTCACCGTGCGCTGCCCTTCCGGCAGCGAAATCAGCACTTTGTCGAGTTCCGAGGTCAGGCGGCTCAGGTCGGCCCCGATGTGCTCGGCAATCATTTGCGACGCCTTGTAGTCGATGCTGGCCTGCTTTTGGCGCAGGTAGTTGTCGATGAAGGCCGGCAGGTCGCGCTCGTCCTTCTTCTTGCTCTCGAAAACTACGCCCATCCGCTCGATGTGTGCAATCAGGCTGCTGTTGGCCTTCTTGCGGCGGTCGAGCGACTTGTTTTTATGGCAGAGCACGAGCACGGTGGTCGGCGTGGGCTTTTCGGCATATTTCGCCAACGGCTCCAGCGAGCGCAGGTTCTGCGCCTCTTTCACCACAATCACCTGCCGCTCGGCCATCATCGGGAAGCGGCGCGCCATGTCGGCCACCTGCGCCGCCGTGGTGTCGGCCCCGAAAACGATGGTCTGGTTGAAGTCGCGCTCCGATTCGCTGAGGGCGTTTTCGGCGATGTAGTCCGAAATCAGGTCGATATAGTACGGCTCCTCGCCCATCAATAAATAAATAGGTGAGAATTTCCGCGCCTGCAGGTCGCGCATGACGGTGTCGTAGGTCGGGCCAGTGCGTCGTTCAGCCATATCGGTTTCGAGATTGCTAATTTTCTTTGCAAAATTACAAAAATTTTAGAAAACCGCCACGAAAATAGCGATAAAACAGCCAAAAAAGCCGAAATTTATGCACGATTTATCCGATTTTTCTTGCAGGTTAGCGTTATATGTCGTATATTTGCAGCGTTTTAAATCAATTTATTCACAATTTAAAAAGTTAGAATTATGAAAAAAGTGATGATTTTGGCCGTTATGATGGTGGCAACCCTGACGGCAAGTGCCCAGCAGGCTGTTGGCACATGGTCTGTAACCCCGAAGGTTGGTTTGAACCTTGCAACGATTAGAGACGGTGGTATCGATGCAAAGATGAAGGTAGGACTTGTGGCAGGTGCCGACTTGACCTATCAGATTGCCCAGCCATTCGCCCTCAGCGTTGGTGCTTTCTACTCGATGCAGGGTGCAAAGGGTAAAGACAGAGAATTTGGCGTGAGCTACGATGCGAAACTTAATCTTGATTACATCAACATTCCTATCATGGCCAACGTCTATATCGTTCGCGGCCTGGCCATCAAGGCAGGTATCCAGCCCGGATTTAACGTGAAGCACAAGATGAAGGTTGAGGGTGCCGGCCAGTCTTACGAGCAAACCATTGAAGGTTTCAAGAGTTTTGACTTTACAATTCCCCTCGGTCTGTCTTATGAAATTTCAGACTTCGTGATTGACGCGCGCTACAACCTCGGTTTGACGAAACTGGTTGAAGATACTTCTGGCAAGAACAGCGTGATTCAGTTCACTCTTGGCTACAAGATTCCGCTCTAAATCGCGAGTTTTAAGTCGAAAAATGGCCGCTTTCCAGTCTCGGAAGGCGGCTTTTTCGTTGGAATCGGCAGTGTTTCCGGCATTTTTCCAAAAATTTTCGCTAAATTTGTGAACGATTTGCTGTTTCGGGTGTATGCAGTTACAGAATGGCCCTTCTGAAGAGTTAAAAACTAAAAAGAAAAAACTAAAAATTAAGAATCATGAAACGAATACTTTCCACCCTCGCGCTCGCCGCAACCATCTCGTTCACGACAATGGCACAAATCGTTGACTTGCACGACAAAGCGTATCTGCACCCCAGAGAAGACGGGAAAATTGAGCGTCTTTACGGACCCGATTTTCACGATTGCGACACCGCCACGCTCGCCCAACTCTATCAAGAATGGGACGAATACACCCGAAAGCACCCCACCGACGAAACCGGATGGCGCAACTATGCTGAAGCGCAGCGAAGATATTGGATGAATCGTAAATGGCCAGATGAAAGCCGGACGGCCGACATCAATCTTGTTCGCCGATTGAAAGAAAGCATTCCCGACACTTACACCTATTATTATATGATGATACGTTGGTCGGCGGTTGATTTCCGGGATGATGACGCCCCAGAAGACGGCTGGAAGCGCGCCCAATACGAAAACGCCTGCAAGGCGATGGAACTGTTGCCTGACGACGTTGAAGAACAGGAGGTGAAAGACCTCGTCGGCATCATGATTGATAACTTAGACACTTTGCGGACGAACAGACTGCTTTTTGAACTCTACAACCGAAATCTGATGGCCTCAGGGCAGTTGCAATATCATTTCAACGAGTTGCAGGGGATGCCCGATTCGGCCCTTTACATCGGAGACACACATGATTTCATTCCGAAACTCGTCATCCAGCGCGTGTTGGGGCTGCACCGAGATAAAGTGTTCTACAATCAAGGTTCTTGTTTCGACAAATCCTATAATGCGAAGTGTTTCAAACTTTTAGGAATTCCTGAACTTGATTTTGATGAATGGCTGCGCATACACGGGACATGGACGAATGAAGACTGGTATCGTCAATTTGACTGGGACAAGAAAGTCGTGCAGCATATTTGCGACCATTCGACCCGCCCCGTCTGTTTCTCGGCCAACGGCCTGAGCAGCGACTGGCTCACCGACAGCCTGCGGGCCCGACTCTACAACGAAGGTCTTACGCTGCGCTATTCAGCCACGCCTTACGACAATTTCGCCGTGAAACGCCGTAACATTGACCAGCGCTATCATTTGGAATATCTGCTCTATCCGTTCCAGGCCAAACCCAAGTGGAACAGGTCTTGGGGCTGGTATGATGTCGGCAACGCTGAAAACTATGTGCAGCTGCTGAAAGACCAACTGCCGTGGTACAAGAAACACGACCGCAAGGGCTACGAGCGACTGGGACACCTGTTTTTCCGAATTGCCATGAATCCGGTTTTTTCCGTCGCCACACAAGTAGCGACCAACCAAAGAACCGACGCGCTTCCCGAGGGCTTGTCCAACATGCAAGATGTTGAGATATTTATGAAAGGAGTCGAATTTATGGAAAAGTACGGCATTGAGAAGTTCCTTGAGGAGTTTGAAAAACATGAGAAGAAACAACAAGAAGCCGAGGCGGCAGAAAACAATCCCAACGCGAAGACGAAATGATGGATTTTGAATCACTCTACCAGCGCTACGCCCGTCGGCTGCAAGGTTTCTTCTTCCGGCAACTCGGCGGCGACCGGCAGGCGGCGGCCGATGCCACTCACGACACGTTCCTGCGCGCATTCGAGGCTCGCGACCGCTTCCGCAACGATGGCAACGAGGCCGCATGGCTCTTCACCATCGCCTACAACTTGCTGCGCAACCGCTATCGCCGCCAAGCCAACGAAGCCGAATTTCTCCGCACGCTCGACCGCGAACCCACGGAAACGGCCACCATTGAAGTGTCGCTCGACCAGAAAACGCTCCGAGAAGCCCTGAAAACGGTGCTCGACGGCCTGCCGCCACCGCTCCGGCTGCTCTTTTCGCTCCACTACGAGGAAGAACTCACCGTGCCGCAAGTGAGCGAAATCATGCAGATTCCCGAGGGAACCGTGAAGTCGCGACTGCACAAAACCATGACCATCATCAGAAAACAACTCAAAGAATATGAAGACAAATAACGACATCCTGACCCCGAAACCGCTTACCGACGACGACATCATCGCCGCAGCCCGAAACCTGCGCGACGAGCAAAACGAGGCGCTCGCCACGCCGCCAGAGTTCCGCACGGCGAAAGTGGAGCCGCTCCGCCCCATGGCGTGGAAACGATGGGCCGCAGCCGCCTGTCTGACGGGATTTCTGGCCGGTTTCGGCGTAAGCGAGGGCGTGACGCGCCTGTCTGGCGCAGCGGAAACGACTGCTCCGCCCGTTGTGCAGAACATCGTGCAACTCGACACGGTTTTCATGCACGAAACCATCCGCGACACGGTCTATCAGACGCGCGTCGTCGTTCGCGAGATTCCGTCGAAGGCGATGGTGGCACAGGCTTCGCCGACATCATCGGCCGCGACGGAAGAATTGCCCGACAAGCCCGAGGGCGTGGGCTGCTCGATGCTCTGCGACGACATCGCCTACGAACTGTTGGCCGGAAACTCTTATCGCTAAAACTTAGTTTGTTAGACAATCCTGTAAAGGAAACCACCCTGCTGCTTCGTGATGAAGCGGCAGGGCGGTGGGCGTTTTTGTTGGGATTTCTGCCGGTTATTGTTCAGCAACAAAATCCAATTGACTCCGTTTTATGACGAGCGGATAGCGTTCTGGATGGCGAAGGCTGTCGATTTCAAGGTCAACATCAAGATTGGGCCACTCTATGGATTCTGGTCCGCTCATTTGCACGTTCAGCACACTGCGAATAGGAGCATCTTGCATCCATGGAATACGATTGTAGGACAGGAAATAGTCGTGTCCCAGCACATTGAGCATAATGCCGTCGGCATTAATCATCAATACGCTTGCCGATGTGCTGTCGGAATTGTTTTTTAAAGTCGTCTGCATATACTTCTACAATTTTCTTGATTTCATTGAGCCGATGTTCAGAGATTCCTGTATTTTTGGCCAACTCTACGGTCGGTTCCAGCCAGAATTTAGCTTCTTTGCCATCGCAGAGAACGTGAATATGAAGCCGTTCTTCCTCGTTAGAGTATATTTTGAACGTATATTTATTCTCGCGTCTAAAAACTGGACTCATATTTCCTATATGACAACTATTTCTTCGACGAAATCTTGATGGTTTTGCCGCTTGAAACTGCTTTTTTGGCATTTGTGGTCGAGGTTGAGCCGCCCGTGTAGTACTTCAGGGCCTCGGCGAGGAACTTCGACTTGATGTTGTTGATGCGGGTTTCGTCGCTCGGGTGGTCGCTGAGGAACTCGGCCGTGCCTCCGCCCGTCATGGCTGCCATGCGCTGCCAGAAGGCGATGGCCACGTTGGGGTCGTAGCCCGCCATGGCCGAGAAAATCAGTCCCATGCGGTCGGCCTCGGTCTCGTGGTCGCGCGAGTATTTCAGGTTGCGGAACTGGAGTCCCTGCTGGGCAATGATTTGGGCGATGCTCTGTGTGGTCTGGCCCACGCCCAACTGTCCGAGCACGGCCGTGCCGATCTGCATTCCATACTGCTGCTTGATTTGCTTCGACATCTGCTCGGCGGAGTGGTTGGCCACGGCGTGCGCAATTTCATGTCCGAGCACCACGGCGAGCGAGGCCTCGTCTTGCGTCACGGGCAGCAGGCCCTCGTAAACCACGATTTTTCCGCCCGGCATACAGAAGGCGTTGATGTTCTGGTCGGCCACGAGGTTGAACTCCCACGCATAGTTCGAGAGTTCGCTGGCGTAGCCGTTGTTCGTCAGGTAGGTCTGCACGGCGTTCGCCAGTTTCTGGCCCACGCGCTGCACGAGGGCGGTGTTCGTGGCGTTGGTCGATTTCTTGGCCGAGGCCATGTACTTCGAATACTCCGTTGCACTGAGCGACAGCACTTCCTGGTCGCTAATCATGAGGTTTTGCTTGCGTCCCGTGAGGGGCACGGTGCGCGTGGTGCCGCAGGCCGAGAACAGCACTGCTGCCACGACTGCGAGAACGTAATGTTTCAGATGTTTCATTTTTCTATTTGCTTTTGGTTAGTTTCTGCTGCAAAGGTAGTGTTTTTCTTTCAATTTTCGCGAATTTTGTGTAAGAAAAATCATAAAAACATTCCCGACCGACTCTTCTCGAGCCAGTCGGGAGCGTGTTCCGCGTTGGGCGGATGGTTTGAACTTGATGTCTAACAACTAAACCGTATTTCCTTTATCTGAGGGCTTTCTGCGCCAGTTCCAGATAGCGGAGGTGGCTCAGGCCGAGGTCGCTGGTGATGTCGCAGCGCTCTTTCATGGTCTTGAGTTCGTCGATGAGGTGCTTGCGCAGGTCGGGGTCGTCCATTTGCGGATAGCCTTTCATCAGTTTGCCCATGTGCGAGCAGAGGGTGTAGATGCTCATGGCGAGCGTGCCGCCCGTGACTTCATCGACGGCGTTGCCTTTCAGAAATTCCCTTTTCAGCATGTCGAAGGCCATCACGAGTTGGCTGGTGTTGGTGATGTCCTCGATTGAGCCGTCCATAATCATGCCCGTCACTTGGCGGCTGATTTCCTCCGTATCGGTTACATTATTGTACTCCACGCTGCCCGTGTATTTCGTTACGTCCTCGGGAATGCGCGAGTAGGTGACGACGAGTTTGCCGCGAATCATGCCGCCGATGTACTGTGCGGGGGCGTCGTTCCACTCGATGGCGTAGGCGTAGCGGTGCGTGCGCGACTCGTCGGTGGGGTCGAGCAGGCAGAGCAGTTGCCAACTCTCCATCTCGTTCATGCCGATATAGACGGCGTTCTTCGTGTCGTTGCCCACGAGCAGTTGGCGGCCGTTGGTCGGGATGCCGCGTCCGCCCGTGTGGTTGAGCACGAGATAGACGTTTTCGTTGTGGCGGTCTTTGTCGAAGGCGGCCAGCACCTCGTCGATGAGTTTCTTGTGCTTGGCCTTCAGGGTGAAGGTGTAAACGTCGGCCTTCGAGATGAGCGGTCGGCTGGGCTGCGTGATGTCGCGCTCCTCGCTGAACGATTTTGTGACTGTCACGTGCTTCGAGTCGATGAACTTGATGAAGGCGTGTTCGAGGTTTTCTTGTGCCACGGCGGCGGTCGAGACGAGACTGCCGAGCAGGGCGAGGGTAAGGATTTTGTGTTTCATTGTCTTATCTGGTTTTAAAAGTTACACTTCGCGGACGTTGTTTTCGGGCTGCCGACCGATGTTCTCGATGCTTTCGCGGATTTGCTGGCGAATGGTCTGCTGCATGTTGATGTATTTCTGTATGGATTCTTGCTGAATTTGCCGTATTTTCCTTTGCTGGAAGTTGGCTTGCGCCAGTTCTTCCGCCAGAAGGGCGTTCACGAGGGGGCGCTTGGCCTCTAATTGTGCCAGAAGTTCAAGTTCTTCGGCGGTGTAGGGCTCGCTTTCGGGCTGTTTTTCTGTCGGGGCGATTTCGGCAATCACGGGCTCTTCGGGCGTTTCCACGGTGCCAACGTCGGCAGTTTCTGCCTTCGGCTCGGCCTTTTCCGTTTTTTGCGCCTTCGGGGCAGGTTTCGAGGGCGTGGAAACGGGCTCGGGACGTGTTTCTGGCGTCGGTTTCGCGTTGTCGGCAAGCAGTGGGGCAGGTGGAGTCGTCTTGTGGCTTTCCGCAACCACTTCTGCCGTTTTTTCCGTCGGCCAGAGCGCAAACGTCAGGATTCCCACGAGCAGCACGGCTGCGGCCGACAGCCATCGCAGGGCGGCGACGGGCGTTTTCTTCCTGCCGGGCGCGGCGATTTCCTGCTCGCGAACGGCTTTGAGAACGTTTTCCTTGAGCGAGGCTGGTGCCTTCGGCTTGATTTTTGGGCTTAATTCTTTCATTTTTTTATGTCATCGACGGGTTAAAAATTCTTTTCTGAGTTTTTCCAAGGCGTAGCGGTAGCGACTTTTGGCCGTGTCGCGCGAGATGCCGAGAATATCGGCGATTTCGGCAAACGAGAGGTCGTCGGTGAAGTGGAGTCGCACGACTGCCGCCTGTTCTTCGGGCAGCGACGCCAGCATTTCCTCTATTCGCAGGTATTCGCGGAAGAGCGCATCCTCGCTGTCGTTGGACTTTTCGAGTGCCGCCCTCAGGGGCATGGTTGCGCGTCGCTGTCGCAGGTGGTCGGTGGCGAGGTTGAGCGTGGTTCGGTAGAGCCAGGCCTTCGTATGGGCGATTTTGTTCCGCCGATTTTCGTTGTAATAGCGGATGAACGCCTCTTGCACCACGTCTTGCGCGCTGTCGGCATCGCCCAATCGGAAGTAGGCCAGCGAGTAGAGGCCGTCCTGCCACTCGTCGATTGTCCGTTCTAACTGTTTGATGTC
>JAFUVC010000038.1 GCA_017483785.1 Prevotella sp. | reverse complement strand
CTATACGACAACTTATAAAAAAGTATCCTCAAGATAACTTTATATTTGTCGATACAGATACGGTTCTTGTCGGAGATTTGCAAGTTTTACGGGAACTCATGGATCAGGGAACGGGGCTTATGCATCGCAACGAGGGACATCCCTCACAAATGAAAGGCCCCTCGCGCAAAATGTGGAGAACGATAAACGGCCATACTTACAACGGAATTACCTTGACCGACCGTCATTGTATGTGGAATTCCGGAATTATAGGCATGCCCCGTGAAAAGATGGAGCAGATCGTCAGCGATACGCTCGTCCTGCTGGATGGAATGTTGGACGAAGGTGTCAAGAGTTTTAATATCGAACAGTACGCTATTTCAGTAGCCATGCAAACTCATGTGCAAATGAGCGAAGCGTACCAATACGTCGGCCACTATTGGGGCAACAAGCAGGGATGGCAGAAACTGGCCGTAGAGGTACTTTTGCGTTCCTATATGCAAGAAAACTCTTTAGAAGAAGAACTGGAACTCATTGACGACGAGTTGATGCAAAGGTTACCCGTTTACATTCATCATTCCAACACTTCCAGACGGCTGAAAAAGTTCATCACCCGTCTTTTCCCTGATAAAGGCCATCAATACGTCAAGAGTAACATACCTAAAAAAGATACCCACAATTAATTTAGGGCACAAGCCGGTTGTCTATCATGCGCTCCATGTATTGCTGGATGATAGCCTTCAGTTCCCGTTCCATATGTGCCGCTTCGGGCACTTTTCCCTTCAGGTTATGCTGCATCCGGTAGTCTGTCAGCCGATAGACGCCGATGGTCTTTTCGCCGTCGAACTGAATGACGTAGTTGCCTTTGCAATACTGGTAGATGCCGTCCAGATAGTTGGCGGCCCAGGTTTCTTCGGCAGGCGTGTTAAGTAAGTCGCAGCCGAAAGCCATGTAGGGCTTGTCGTAGCCCACCAGTCCCAGAATCGTGGGCAGGATGTCGGTGTGCTGGGCAATGCCCTCGCGCATTCCCGGTTCCAGTGTGCCGCTGGGGTCGTAGATGATGAGCGACGTGCTGAATTGGTTGATGCCGCTCTTGTATTCCGGGTGGTTGCTCATGTTGGTGTGGTCGCCGGTGAGCACGAACACGGTGTTCTGGAACCACGGCTCCTTGCGGGCCTCTGTAAAGAAGCGGCGCAGCGCATGGTCGGTGTAGCGGATGGTCTTGTGGATGGGCATTTCCTCCTCGGGGAACACCTTTTTATATTTTTCGGGCACATGGAACGGATGATGGCTGGTGAGCGTGAAGAGGGCGGTCATGAAAGGTTGCTTCATGTCGCTCATCTTGATGCGGAAATACTGTAGGAAAGGTTCGTCCCAGATGCCCCACCAGTTGTCGTAGGCGGCGCGCCCCTCCGTACGGCTGTCGGCCTCGAAGTCTTCCTGACTATAATGATGCTGGAAACCAATCGACTTGGTGAATCCCTGAAATCCCAGACTCGATGCCGGTGCTCCGTGGAAGAAAGCCGTCTCGTAGCCCAGACTGTCTAAACAGGCCGCCATGCCGCTCAGATGGTTGTTGGCATGCGATGCCGCGACAAACGACTCCACGAACATGGGCAGTCCCGACAGGGCCGCAGGCATGGCGTCGATGCTGGCGCGCCCCGTGGCATAACTGTAGCGGAACGTGACCGAATGGTCTGCCAGCGAGTCCAGAAATTCGGTATATCCCTTGTAGCCCGGCAGGATTTCGCGGTTTAGGCTTCCGAAATATTCGCGTCCGAAACTCTCAAGGAAAATCACCACCACGTTTTTCCGCAACAGACTGTCGGGCGCAGGACGATGGATGGGCGTGAAGACGCGCTCCAGTTCTTGCTCGCTGGCAAAATAGACAGGACGCGGATAGGCACTCTTGCCAATGGTTCGTATCAGCGAGAACGGAGTGTTCAGAATCAGCGACGCATCGTTCGGTCGGGCGATGAACTGATTGGCCGTGCTGATTTTGATGGGACGATTGTCCCACCAGCCGCCGCGCATGCCTGCCCAACAGAGATAGGCACCCAAGAGCAGCGAAATCGTCTGCACCGCATAGTAACGGCGACGGGGAACGACCTGCCGGCGGGGCGTCAGATAACAGCAGACGAAGAAGAGCATAAGGCCGAGGAAGAGCAGCACCAGATACCAGTGATGCAGAAACTCGTAGCCCACGATGCTGCCCAACTTGTCGTCGCTGCCGAACTCGCTGAAGAAGGCCACCGTGGTGCGGCGCGCCGTGTACTGGAAATAGACGCAGTCGGCCAGGTTCACGGCCATGCACAGACCGTTGACCGCCAGAAACAGCCAGCGGCAAATCCGCTGCCAGACGGCGTTTTCCTTCAGGTGGAGCGGCAGGAACACCAGCACCACATACAGGATGTTGGTATAGGCGATGGCCGAAGTGTCGAAATAGAAAGCGCCCTCGGCAATGCTCCACTTGGGGTTGCCCGTCGTCAGATGGCCGTAGAGACTGTGGTTTTCCAGCAGGAAAGCCACGCGCATGACGCCATAGGCGACGTAGAGCATGAAAATGTTCCACACCACAGCCAAGGGACTGGTTTTCAAGAATTCTATTGTCCGTTTCATCATTCCGTTCATTTTTCAGGGGTTTCCTTTGCCGTCAGCCTGTCCTGCGTCATGCGCTCCATGTATTGCTGGATGATGGCCTTTACTTCGCGCTCCATCTGCGCCTGCTGAGGCACTTTTCCGATTAAGTTGTGCTGCATGAGCGAGTCTTCGAGCGAATAGACCGCCTTCGTTTTCGTGCCGTCGAACTGCAGCACATGGCCGTTTTTCACATACTGGTAGATGCCGTTCAGGTAGTTCACCGCCCACGTTTCCTCGGCTGGCGTGTTGAGCAGGTCGATGCCAAAGCTGAAATAGGGTTTGTCGTAGTGGAGCATTCCCAAAATGGTGGGCAGAATGTCGATTTGCTGGGCAATTTTGTGAATGATTTGGGGTTGTCGCAGCGTGTTGCCGGGCTCATAAATCACGATGGGAGAGCAGAATCCGCCGAGGTCGGTCTGGTAGAAATCGTGGTCAGAGAGGTTGGTATGGTCGCTGGTGAACACAAAAATGGTGTTCTTGAACCATGGCTGACGGCTTGCTTTCTCAAAGAAACGGCCGATGGCCATGTCGGTGTAGCGGATGCACTTGTGAATCTCGATGCCTTCCTCTGGAAAAACGTCTTTGTATTTCTCGGGAACGACGTAGGGATGGTGGCTCGTCGCCGTGAAGACCGCCGTCATGAACGGTTGCTGCATTTCCGACATTTTCGAGCAGTAGTATTGAAGGAAAGGCTCGTCCCAGATGGCCCACATGCCGTCGAAATCGTTGTCGCCGCCGAATCGCGCATCTTCATTGAAGTCCTCGCGACCGTAATAATGCTGGAATCCCGTGCTGCGGGCAAAGGCCTGAAATCCCATGCTGCCTCGCTGTGCACCGTGGAAGAAGGCCGTCTCGTAGCCTTTTTCGCCCAGAAGCGAGGCAAATCCCGACACTTTGTTCATCGAGGCCGGTGTCAGGATAAACGGCTCCACAAACATGGGAATCGACGAGAGAATCGAGGGCATTCCGTCGATTGATTTGCGGCCGTTGCAGTAGGAGTGGCTGAAGGTGATGCTTTGCTTGATGAGCGAATCGACGCAGGGCGTATAGCCTTTGTATCGGCCGTTTTCGAGCGTTTCGTTGAGTGCGCCGATGTATTCCCGACCGAAACTCTCCACGATGAGAATCACGACGTTTTTCTGGGTGGTGGAGGGTGGTGACGTTTGGGCGGAGGGCTGGTGAATCGGCGAGAACACCGCTTCCAACTCGTCGGGATTGTCAAAATATTTCGGCACCTCAAAAACATCTTTTCCGATGGTTCTGATGAGCGAGAAGGGCGTGTTGAGCACCAGAGCGGCGTCGTTGGGGCGGTCAACGTATTGCAGGGCATTGCTGATGGTGATGGGGCGCACGGCCGTGGTCCAGCCGCCTCGCATTCCGGCCACGCAGAAGGGTGCAAAGGCCAGCAGCGACGCAAGCGTGACGAGGGCGTAGGGCTTCCATTTCAGCAGTCGGTGGTTGAGTCGGGGCGTGGCGTAGAATTTCCACATGGCCAAGGCGACGACGGCCGCCAAAACGAAGAAATACCAGTGGCTCAGAGCCTCTTTCGCAAAAATGCTGCCGAGGTTGCTTTCGTTGCCGAACTCGTTGAAAACGGTGGTTGTGGTGCGGCGCATGGTGTATTGGAAATAGACCGCGTCGCAGAGGTTGACGACGAAGGCGAGCATGTTGACAACGACGAAAACCCATCGGCAAACGCGGTGGTAAGAAGGATTTTCCTTCCGACTGACGGGCAGGAGCATCATCACCACCCAAAGGGCATTGGTATAGAGAATGGCCGACGTGTCGAACACCAGTCCGCCCCGAAACAGTTCCGGCAGGTGCGACGTGTTCAGGCTGCCCTCGAAAAGGCCGAAATTCTCGATGAGAAAGGCCACGCGGGCAATGAAATAGGCGCAGTAGGCCAGCAGCAGGTTCCAGAGCACTGCCGCGACGGGGGCAAACGTGGTGTCGAGGATGCCGAAGTGGCGTTTCGTTTCAGTTTTTCTCATTTTTTTTCTACTGTTTTCGGTTGTTGAGGTTTATGTTTCGCGCAATCTCAGAATTTTAGGCGGAGTTGAACGTCGAGGTCGGTCATCGACGAGGCGTTGATTTGCTGATAGCCGCTGCTGATGGTGGCGCGGTCGAAATAGTTGGTCGTGCCCATTTTCGCGGTGAGCAGGATGTTCTGGCGAGGTTGCCACTGCGCCATGAGCATGTATCGGATGCCGTGGCCGTAGAACATCGGGAAGGAAAACGCGTAGAGTGGCCCGTGTTCGTAGAGATAGAGTCGGCTGTCGTAGTCGTCGGTGCGGAAATAGGCGAAAAGGGCGTCAACGGACACGTTTCTTGCCCTGAAACCTGCCGATTGCGATGCCATCCACCCGAAACTTTTCGCGTTGTTTTCCTCGTTTCCGGTGTGGCTCAAGTCGATTTGCGTCTTCAGGTTCCAATGGTTTTCAGTGAAGACGACCGACGTGCGCCCCCGATGCTCGGTGACGGTTTGCAAGGCGGTGTGGTCGGAAAGGTCTTTTTCGCGCAGTCGGAGTTTGTAGCGCGCATTGACTTTCCATTTGCCTCGCCTCCACGTGGCCGAGAGGAGGTTGTCCCAAACGTGCGACGACTTGGAAACCTGATAGCGTGCCCACGGGAAATAGGCATAGTCGGTGTAGCCCGTCAGCGTGAGCCGTCGCGAGGGGTGCCACGTCATTCCGACAAGGATTCCGCTTTCGTTTTGGGCAGCGCCGCCCTCGCCGATGCTGTTGCTGTGGAGGGCGTAGTAGCGATAACTGTAGAACCGCTGTATGGCGATGAGCGAGAGCGGCTTGAGCAGTTTCAGGTTGAGGGTGTTGATGGTGGCCACGCCGCCGCACGAACCTGTGGCCGTCTCGCCGTTGAAGGTGAATCGCGGATGGCGGTAGCCGTAGTCGATGCTGGCGTTCCAGAAATGCTGCCCTTCGGGTTGGATTTCGCGGTAGAGCGTGGACAAAGTCCGCTTTAAAACGGGTTTCAGGGGTTTATTGAAGGCATCGTAAACCACCGTCGTGGCAGCGTTCCAGCGATGTCGCCGAAAGGCGAACCTACCTCCGCCGACGAACTCCGAGGCGTTGCGCCGCCGCTGCATTTCCGAATTGGTGCGATGGTAGCCCGAGGTGAGAATCGTGCGGATGCTCAGGTTGTCGTCGTTGGGCGTGACGTCGATGTTGCGATACGACACGAAAGCCGTCAAGTCCAAGTCTGACGTGAGGGCGACGACGGCCGCTGCGCCTTGCAGATAGTTGAATTCCGAGCGCGAGGAATGGCCTCGCACGATGCTTTGGTTGCGGTCGGCAGTGGTGAGTGCGATGAGTTTTCCGAAGGAAAAATCGTTGTTGATGACAAGACCCTGCCCGAAGTTGAGCCGATAGTGGCCTATGGTGATGTTCTTGAGCCTTCCGAGTTTTTGCGCCTGCACGTAGAAAGAATAATGGTCGTAGCCGAGGCCGTTTCCGTTGGTAAAAAAGGGCTCGCCGGCGTCTTGCGAACCGACGAATCCCACCTTGAATTGCTGCTGGTAGTGGAACGTGTAGCGCAGGGAATGGCGATAGGGCGGCCCGAGATAGACCTCTTTGTCGCCCCTTCGCTCGTAGAACGGGGCGCGACCGGTGAAAAGCAGTTCGTGGCGGCCTTTTCGGGCGATGTCGGAAAGTTTCAGTTTGGCCTGTTCCTCGTCGCCGAAATAGACGAACCTGAGCAGCAGCCGTCGGGTGTTTTCGTCGAGGCTTTCAATCATGGCCAGTTCGCCCTCGGAGCGTATTGCGCCATAGCGGTGGAGAAATTCGGAAAGGTCTTCAATTTGGTATTCGTTCAGGAAGGGCAGCAGTCGCAGGTCTTCGGGCGAGGCCGTGTTCAGGTTGAGCGGATTGTCTTGCAGTTCGCTGAGAATGTCGTAGGTCTGCTCCCACGATTCCGACTCAACATTGTCGATGGTGGCCAAATCCTCGATGACATCGTCGATTTGAGCCCGCAATTCCGTTGAAATCGGAAGGAAGAGCAGCAGAATGGCCAGAAATCGAATTTTTACCCCATTTTTCTCTTTTTTAAATGAATTCAACAATCAAGTCCAAGGTTTTTGTCATCTTGCTGCAAACGATAGATTTCCTTTTGCCGCTCTATCTCGTGACGTAATTCTTCTGGTGAAGGCAGGAATAATTTGTATTTGGTGGCAAACAACTGTTCGTTGCCTTTCAATACGGAATATCGGGCAATATCCTCATCCGTTTCACTGCAAAGCAATATTCCTATCGTTGGATTGTCTGTTTCCGTGCGTTTGATTTCATCGAACATACGCACATACATATCCATCTGGCCGACATCCTGATGCGTCACTTTTCCTATCTTTAAATCGATTAACACATAGCATTTAAGAATTACATTGTAGAAAACGAGATCGATAAAATAGTCTTGTGCGGCAGTTCGGATAAGTTGTTGCCTTCCCATAAAAGCAAAACCTTTGCCTAACTCCATCATAAAGTCTTGCAAATGGGAAATAATAGCACTCTCTAAGTCGGTCTCAGAATATTTGTCATCGCGTTTGAACCCAAGAAATTCAGCCATAACAGGATTCTTGATGACTTCCATCTTGTCGGTGGGAGCCATAACTATCTCAGAATCGCTGAGTTGCGGCATAGACAAATGACGCTCATAATACTGGGTGCTAATGTTCCTATCAAGCGTTTTGACGGTCCACATTTGTGTGGAAGCCTCGCCTAAATACCATCGTATTGCGGTTTCATTTCCCACTCGCAAAGCACGGAAGATATGCGTCCACATCAAATTCGGAAATCGTGATTTCCAAATCTCGTAATCGGGGAAAACAGTATAGAATTGGCGGAAAGCCCTCAGATAACGAGGCGAATAACTATTTCCGTAATTGGCGGCCAGTTGCCGGGCGAGAAATTCTATCAATTTCGACCCGTATCCTGCTCGTTTTTGCCCGTGCTGCTCCTCCTCTACGATGCGCCGCCCCACTTTCCAGTAGGTTTCAATCATGGCGACATTGACAGACGCATAAGCCTGCCGTTTGCCCTGTTCAATGATGGCTTTTACATCCTCGACAAGCGTTCCGTTCAGCAATGCAGGCTGCAATTCATCCGCCTTGTCTATTCGTGCGATTTCTTGATGAGTCATATATACACCCGTTTTGCGGTCAAAGATACAATTTTTTCCTGAACGCAGCAAATTTATATGCAAGATTTTACTCCCGAAGGAACTTTTTGCGGTTTTCCAGAATTTTTAATCAATCAACAGCAATCCCTGTATCTGACTTTTGGGGTGAATATAGCAATCTGTTTCGGATGCAGGAAGATGGTGTGCCCCCTGTATTCGAATTTTGATGATTTCATCGAGATTTTTTGCATCGACATAGCCGTAATTAACACCAAATTTCATAAAGGTTTCTTCAATACTGTTACGCGCTGGAGCTGATAACTCCTTTGGCTCAAAACTCCGGCCATTGATGACCTTTGCGCTGTCTTCGCAAACCGTTTGGGCGACGCAAACATAGTCGTCTTTAAAATAATCTTTCATATAATGACCAAAGGACTTATACAAAGGCGAATAAACGGTTTGATAATTCGCGTGCATCAGATGGCAACTGATGACGGCTCTTTGATTGCCCCTGCAAAAAAGGTCTGTCAGGAAAACGGTGTTTTTAAACATCTGTTCATCCCTTTCATAATAGCTGTTCTTCGTTGAAATCGGGGCTTCGAGCAAATTGTTGATATAGAATGAAATGATTTCAATGTCATTTCCTAAAATATCGGTTAGTTGCGCCTGGTTTTCTTGGATAATACAGAGCGCTTTCCGAGCCATTTCCTTGATTTTTTCAGTGTCAACTTTTTGAATAGTTGAAATGATGGAATCCAAAACTACAGAATGAGCTTCTGAATTGATTATCTGCAAATAATCTTTCAAATAAGTTGCTAATTCGTTGGTTTCATATTGGGCATCATTTCCAAGAAAACTGACTTTTTCGGTCGCCGTTTTATTGTATTCCCGAATCCATTTTGCCAATTCAATATTTTCCACTCTAACTGAAGTGGAATCTCCCACTTGTTGTAATTTTTCAGGGCTAATCAGGTCGCTTCCTTGAACGTATCTGTTAAAGAAAAGCGACATCAAAAGAGGACGTTCCCACAAGATCAAAGTAGTATGGTTGTTTAAAAATAGCCGACTTGATATATTCCGAAGTCGCTTGCTTGATTTTTTCGCTTCCATGCACGGCCTCGCCCAGTGCAGTAATCTTTCCGCTCATGCGTGACAGTTGCTTTTGGGTTAGCGAATAGTCTGGCGACAGTGTCATGAGTTGGAATTTGCTAAAATCGGGCGATGGGATGTCCTCAAATGCGAGGTCGTTGAGCGTTTTGTCGCCGTCTTTCAGTTCAATCCGAAGAATGGAAATCTCGTGCGGGATGGTGTTTCTGACTTTGGCGATTTTCGAAGGATTCTCCTGTTCCTTACATCCTTCCGGGCCACAATTAGCAACCCTTGTCGTATAGGTGCTGTCTGTTCCGACGGCTTGCAGCCTGAAAGACAAAAAACGGAGGTCTTTTGTGCCAATTTCCATTCCGTCTGTCCGAAAATCGGCTGCATTTTTCAAGCAAATACTGTCTGTTTTAATCACCTCCATCTGTTCGTTGAGCGAATAGACAAACAGCCGCGCCGTTTCAAGGTTCTTGCATTTGTAGGAAATGGTGATTTTCAACGATTGATTTGAAAGGGCAGGAAGCAACAGCATTCTATGGCTATAGAGATTCATATCCATTTTCTCACGAAATCCCCACAATTCTTTCTGCAAAAACCGAATCGGTTTCCTCGTGTCCGTAGTGTCGGCTTTATGGTATATCTTGGAATTATTGATATAGTCAAACCATCCGTGAAAAACTTCGCCGACGCGGAAATTCAAGTTATACTTTTCCTCGTAGGTCTGCTCCCACGATTCCGACTCAACATTGTCGATGGTGGCCAAATCCTCGATGACATCGTCGATTTGAGCCCGCAGGCGGGTGGGCGCTGAAATCATCGTGAGCAGGAGGAAGAGGGCGCGGTAGTTCATTTGCTTTCCTTGATGCCTACGATGAAAGCCTTTGCCGAGCCGAATTTCAGGAACATGTCGAGGCGCACGGGGATGTGTTTGTTGTCGTCGGTGACGTAGAAATCAACCACGCGCTTGTATTTTCCGTCGTCGAGTTCCATATACGAGAGTTGCAGGCAGCGGTATTTCACGCCGTTGTCGCCCTTGATGGTGGACTTTCCGCGATAGACGAGTTGGGCGTTTTCGCAACTGTTGCCGTCAACCATCCGGAAGTCGATGACGTGGCCTTTTTTCCACCCTTCGGAATTGAAGGAGCGGGCGCGCACAAAGATGGAGAGCATGTCGTAGATACAGTCCTTGAAGGTGTTTTTCGTCCAACTGTGGGTTCCGTCGGCATGCTGTCGGTGCTGCCGGGTGTTGATTTTTCCGCCCGTGTAGTCGTAGAACACCTCGTCGATGTAGTAGCGTTTGCCCTCGCGGGCGCCTTTTCGGTAGTAGAGCGGGCAGAGGTCGAGGGTGGTATAACTCAGGATGGTGTCGCGGAGCACGAAGTAATGGTCCACTTTTTCGTTGCCTCGCGTGACGAGCGATGCGCGCCACGAGGGTTTTCCCTTGTAGTTGCTCTGCACGGTTGACATGCTTGCCGTTCCGGCCTTCACCCACACGAATTTCCAGTTGTAGTAGAGGTTGTACGTCAGGTGCTCGCCGCTTTTGAAGGCGGTGTTCTGCAATGGGCATTGCGCACTGAGCATCAGCGAAAACATCAGGACAACGCCGAGTCCGAGCATTCTTGGAAACAATATTTTCTTCATGTTCGTCATTTTTTCATGTTGATGTATTCAATTCCGAGTTGTTTGGCGCGTTCTGCGTTCTTGTTGCGGATGGTTTTCTGCTTTTCGGCCTTCTGCTTGGTGATTTTCTCGGGTTTTTGCAGGAAGATGGGCTTGCTTTTGGGGTTCCACGTCTGGGTGATGTCCCATTTGGCCTTGCACTCGATGGCCTCGTGGTAATAATACATCGGCTCGGGCTGCAGGTCGGCCTCGTAGAGCCCCGTGTCCCACTTGCCGTTGCCGTTTTCATCGACGAATAGGCGTAGATAATAGGTTCCCGGGTCCACGAACGAGAATTGCGCCTGCTGCTTGTTGGTGACGACTTGCTTCACCACGGCGTCGCTGGTGTTGAGCAGTTGCACCACGAGGTTTTTCCCGTTCATGTCGGGAATGGTGAGCAGAATTGTGCCGTAGGCATCGTATCCCTTCACTTTCAGCCCCTGTTTGAAGGGTTTCGACACGTTTCCGTAGATGTCGGTGATGGCCGCGCTGTCAATTTCGAGGCTGTATTCCTGTTCGGGTCGCCATTCGCCGAGGATTTTCAGTTGTCTGACGCTGATTTCCTCCATTTCATAGCGCGCCTGATACCAAAGCGTGTCAATCTTGACGTAGAGGTGAATTTTGCTCGTGTCGGCGGTTTCGATGGGCGTGGGCGAGTCGATGAAGATGTTTTTGTCGGGGTCGAGTTGCGGCGGAGCCTGAATTTTCAAGTTGAGGTTCTTGACGGGCATGATGCTGTCGTAGGGCTGTCCTTTTTTCTTGCGTTTCTCCTGCGTTTTCAGCCATTCGTCGTACTCTTTCTGTTTCTGCTTCATGCGCTTGGCATAGGGTTGTTTCGAGAGCATTTCGAGCGTGTCGGTCGTGAGCGTGAGGTTGCCGAGCGTGTCGGTGGCCTGAAAGCGCACTACCATTTGGAGCGTGTCCTGATTGACGAGCGTGGTGTCGCGCAGCCAGTAGAAAAGTGTGTCGCGCTGCTCGTTGGCCTCCACGACGAATGCCTTGTCGGCATTGAAGTTCAGCCCTTTGATTTCGGGCAGCAGCGAGTCGCCGTAGGTGAAGTAGAAATCCAGTCGGTTGGCTTCTTTGCGCTCGTTTTTCAGCAGGAAACGGTCGGTCTGGGTTTCGGTGAAGGCCCGCAAGACGATGTCGTCGGGCAGGAAATGGGTGTAGGGAATGGCCAGGATGCGGTCGATGTGGAGCGTGTCGCGCCAGATGGTGTCGTGGCGCGTGTCGGGCTTCGACGACGGCACGAAAATGTCGTGGTTGAAGGCGATTTTCTCGTTTTTCTGCGAGAAGGCGTAGTCGCCGTCCATGTCTTGCAGCGCGAAGGCGCGATAACTGCCCGGCGCAATGCCCTTGATGACGAAGTGGCCTCGGCTGTCGGTGCGCGTGATGCGCAGCAGCGGTTCGGTCTGGAACACGGAGTCGGGTGCGTCGGCAGGGTAGATTCCGACGGCAATTCCCTTGACGGGTTCGAGGTTTTCGGCTTCCAGAACGTAGCCGCTGACCTCCATCGTGTCGATTTCCGTGCCCGTCGAGAAGCTATAGGTGAAACTGCCGAGCGGATTGCCCTCGTTGTTGTCGGTGATGGCGTCGGAGAAGTCGATGGTGTAGGTTGTGTTGGGCTTGAGCGAGTCTTTCAGTTCCACCACGATGCTTTTTCCGGCGGCCTTGATTTCCGGCGGCTGAATCTGTGGCGGCGACACGATGACTTTCTCCGAGGGGTTGTCGATTTTGATGAATTCGTTGAAAACGATGCGGACTTTCCCCGTTGTCGCGCCGATGCTTCGGTCGGCAGGCGACGCACTGACAATGCGGGGCGGGTCTTCGTCGTACCAGCCGCCGTCGGGACTGCCCATTCGGGCGCAACTGCTCAGGAGAATCGAACCCAGCAACGCAAGGAATAGAAATTGATATTTTGACTTTCCGATTACTTTCATCTGACTTTTTAGATTAATTTAAGTTTCGGGAGTTCCTAACTCGCCATTTTACATTGATATAATTCACAGATATGAGCAAGTTCATCAGATTCATTGACCAGGGCTTCAAGCACTTCTTCGTCATCGATGGAGAATACCTTAGTGATGGCTGCAACGAATTCAAGAATGGCCTGCCAGATTCTTTCGCTGATGGTCAGCTCATGGCTGTCCTGAGCCACTTGCCTGAAGAGTTTGCCTATGGTCTCGTAGTCCATGAAACGTTTCACGGCAGAGAGTATGTTGTACTGGAGTGCCACGAGGGACGTGCTTGCTATCTGCGCGGCAAAGTTGACCGACTGGCACTTGCCAAGGCCGAGCAGTCCCTTACTCTCCTT
>JAFUVC010000037.1 GCA_017483785.1 Prevotella sp. | reverse complement strand
CGCGAGCACCAGACGGCCATCCGCATCGGCGTGAACCACGGCTCGCTTTCAGACAGAATCATGTCGCGCTACGGCGACACGCCCGAAGGCATCGTGGAGAGTTGCATGGAGTTTCTGCGCATCTGCCGCCGCGAGCAGTTCAACGACGTGGTGGTGTCGATTAAGGCGTCGAACACGGTGGTGATGGTGCATTCCGTTCGACTGCTCGTCGCGGCGATGGACGCGGAGGACATGCACTATCCGCTGCACCTCGGCGTGACCGAGGCCGGCGAGGGCGAAGACGGAAGAATCAAGTCTTCTGTGGGTATCGGAGCGTTGCTCATCGACGGCATCGGCGACACGATTCGCGTCAGTCTTTCGGAAGAGCCGGAGGCCGAAATTCCTGTGGCCTACGCCATTCTTCAGGCCGCCCGCCTGCGCATGACCAAAACCGAGTATATTTCGTGTCCGGGCTGCGGTCGCACGCTCTATAACTTGCAGGAGACCATCGCCCGCGTAAAAGCCGCCACGAGCCATCTCGTGGGCCTGAAAATCGCCATCATGGGCTGCATCGTAAACGGTCCGGGCGAAATGGCCGATGCCGACTATGGCTATGTGGGTGCCGGACCTGGTCGAATCAGCCTCTACAAAGGAAAAGAATGCGTCGAAAAGAACAGTCCCGAGGCTGAGGCTGTGGAGAAATTGTTGGAACTGATTTCGAGGAACGAAAAATGAGAAACGAGGAGCGAAAAATCATAACTGTCATACTCTGTCTTTTCTGTTTGAACTGCATGGCGCAGAAGCGCACTTTTCAACAGAAGGAAAATCCCGAAGAACGCCGCGTCGATATGGATACGCCCACATTTCAGCCGACGGTGAAGGTTGGGAAAGCCCTCGACGACGGTGATTCCATTCAGTATGTCGAACTCCAGAACATCTACGTCTATCCCACGACGACCTTCAAAAACGAGAAACAGCGGCAGCAATACAACCGTTTGGTTCACAACGTGAAGAAAGTGCTGCCCATCGCCAAGGAGTGCAACGTGATTATCCGCGAAACCTACGAATATCTGCAGACTTTGCCCGACAAAAAGGCGCGCGACGCCCACTTGAAACTGGTTGAGGAAGACATTAAGCGAACCTACACGCCGCGCATGAAAAAACTGACCTATTCGCAGGGAAAACTCCTCATCAAACTGGTGGATCGCGAGTGTCACAGCACGTCATACGGCCTCATCCAGGCCATTCTCGGCCCCGTGAAGGCCGGTTTTTATCAGGCTTTCGCATGGATTTACGGCGCGAGCCTCAAAAAACGCTACGACCCCGAGGGCGTTGACCGGCTCACGGAGCGCATCGTGCAGCAAGTGGAGAGTGGCCAGTTGTAAACAAACTTTTTCTACTCAATTGTGGAAAAGTCTGTGGAAAACTTCCTCAAAAAATCTGAAAATAATCACCCTTGATTATCCATGCTGAAAACATCGGAATTTTCCAAAGAATTTTCTGGTGTTTTCAACATTTTTCAACCAGAAAAAGTTATGAAATTATCCACCATCATTATTTTTTCCTTGATGTTAATAACTTTATAATCATTTGAATATCAATCATTTAAATCATTCATTATTTGTTGATAAATCTTCCATGAATGTTGAAATCAGAAAATTCAAATTTTTCATCAGAAAGTTTTGAAATTATCCACAGCATAATATCATCACTAAAAGTTTTTATTAAAAAATAAAAGAATATATTTTTATTTTGATGGGATGATATCTACAATTTTCCTATCGACAATCCACACACTCTCAGCCTCGCCGGTGGCAATTTTTTGATTTGCTATGGTATTAGCCGTAACGATGTAGTCTCCTGTGCGGCTGATGATGGTGTCGTTGAGTTTTTTCGGCCAAGCGTAGTTGGTTTCGTACTGCACTGCCCTACCCCATCCGAATGCGTCGGATGGAATGACGCAGAAAGAAGAGAGTCGGGGATAATCGTCTTCGATGATGACAACAAAAACGTTTTGCGGCTTTGAAACGTCGCGTTGTACCACGTTTTGCGCCATTTCCTTGCCAATCAGTCCGGAGCGATAAGATTCCCGCCAAAGGTGAATATCGACGAAAATGGCCGCTATAAAATACGAAATCAACGCAATTCGGAGTAATTTTCGATGATTTGAGCGTTGGATAACTGTTCCGATAATCATTGCAGCGAAAGGCAGTCCAGCGTAGGTGTGCATCATGCTGAAAACGGTGAAAATATGGGGTGCGACAGCGATGAGATGGCACAAAACAAGTGTAATTAATGGTTTTTCGAGGAAAAACTTGCGATTTTTGATGAAGACGAAATAGAGCAAGGGCAATGATAGCAAGAGCGTGGCTCCGGCGATAATGAGGTTTCGGCTGGGTTGGTGGAGCAAGGCGACAAAATCGACTGCAAACCACGTTGTCAGCAGGAATTTAAAGAAATCCTTGACCGATTTCATCACTTCTGGGACGTATTCGGGATGAATGGTGATGTTGCTGGGCAAAAGGAATATGGCAAGGGCGTACAGCCCGATAAAACAACAGCCTACGAGGAAGTCGTTGCGCAGTTGTCGAACGCTGATTTTATTGAATCCGAAGGCCAAAATCGGCGTAATGACAAACCACATCAGCGCATTTTCCTTGCAGAGCGTGGCAATCCATAGAAAAACTATCCAAAAAACGTATTTTTTTCGCCTATGAAGCGATAAATACGATAGCGCGGCCACCAGTGCCCAGAGGTTGGCGTAAGTCTGATTCAGGCCATCTACAGCCAGAACCGTGGCAAGCATTCCGGGCGACAGCAGGAAGAAAAGTGCAGTGAAGTTGCGCGCCGTAACACCGAATTGGAGTTTCGAGGCGAGTTTGTAAAGTAAAAATGTTCCGGCGATGTGGCCCGTCACCACGCAAATATGGTTGAGCGTGGGGAAGAGTAATTGCGGATTCAGCCCTAAAATATAGCCGAAAATGGAATCAAACGGTCGCCAATGGTAGCCGAAAAAGAGAAATCGCTCTTTTGAGAAAAGCGGTTCGAATGACGGAGAAACCAGTGTTGTCCAGTCGTCGAAAGTGGGCAGAATGGGGATTGCCCCTGCTAAAAATAGCGGAAACAAGAGCAGCGCTACAGCGAGGCTCCAATGCTGTCTTAATTGATGACGGCAACCTTGCATACAGTTCCTTTTTTACCGTCGTGGGTGCTGCTCATGACCATATAGACGCCCGAGGCAACACGTCGTCCGGTAGTTTGATCGCGACCGTCCCAGGTGAAAGTGCCGCCGTTGCTTCTGCCTTCGGTAACCAGAGCACCGTTGGAAGTGACGATTTTGATGTCGGCATTGTGCGAAAGTCCTACGATGGTGATAAGTCCCGTATAGTCGGGTTTCACGGGGTTCGGATAGGCATAGACGTGGTCTTTGTCCATGGTTTCGTAGGCAGTGGTGGCATCGCTCATGAACGAGCACAACCCTTCCGACGTGGCAAAAAACACTTCGCCGGTCTTTTCGTTGATGGTAATTTCAATCACGTCGTCGGCCAGCAAATTGCTGTTGCTCGACGTGAAGTGCTGGAGTTGCGTCATGTTGTCCTCGCTAATCAGATAGACACCGTTTCCGTAGGTTCCGAACCATTTTCGTCCGGCAGCATCCACTTTGATACATGCAATATCGACGCCGCTGAGCAGATAGTCGGCATAGTTCGTGCCGTCGTTGCGAGGCACTTTCACCTGCGTGAAAACTGGTTCTTCTTTGCCAAATTCTGAGGGTTCGAGATAGAACGGCCCGAGATTCGTTCCAATCCAAATGTTGCCCGAATGGTCTTCCACCACGCAGTGGACTTCCTCGTGGGCGTAAGGCGTACCGTCTTGGTTGATGATTTTGGTGTAGTCGTCGAGTTGGTCGGTGGCCGGATTGTAGCAGTAAAAAGACGGGATAAACCAGTGGTCGTTGACAAACCAGATGCGGTTTTTGCTGTCGAGAATCATTTTTTGCAACTGAGCCAGACTTTTGTTGGTGAAACCGGCGTCGTTGAGTTTCATCAGTTCCGACTGGGGATGGCTCGTCCAGTTACCCTGTTTGTCTAATTCGATGATGGCCTGCGTGGGTGCCTGACTGTTCAGGCACCATAAATTGCCCTCGGGGTCGAATTTTATGCCCGTTATGAGTTCGTATTCCTCGTGAATCTGGTCGAAAATTTCGATGGGCGAGTTTTTATGGTTATAGTGCTTGACGAATTTTCCGTCTTGAAATTCGTAGAGCCCGTTTCGCGAACAGGCAAACACGCGATTGTTGTTGAGCGGATCAATGTCGAAGCAGTAAATGTTGGGAAAGGTCAGTCCGGTGGTCTGCGAGATGTTTCCCGTCTCTAAAACCGTCCATTTGTCGTCTTTCATGATTTGAATGAAACCCTCGGATTCGCTTCCAAAGCCGTTTGAGGCGTAGAGCATGTCGTTGAAGTATTTCAGACACGTCATGTTGGCAAATTGCGGCCCGTCGGGATTCGCGTTTTTCACCATGTCGAGCAGTTCTGGGTCGATGGTTTTCGGTCGTGGCGTGAAATAATCCACGAAGGTCCAGTTCGACTTGTCGAGCAGGTTGCTGCTGAGGCTGGCGGCGTGAAGTCCGTTGGTGGCCGAGGCGGCATAGATTTTCCCGTTTTCAATGTAACTGTAGTTCACGTTGAAGCCGAGTTGGTAGGTGTCGCTGATTTCCGCCTTTGAAACATTGATTTTCAGGATGCCGAACCCCGTGGACAGATAGGCATACTGGTTGTTGATGTAGATGTCGTTGATGGTTTTGTCTCCCGTCATCGACTTCATGTAGTATTCCGGCATGTTGGTGCAGTTGCCGTTGAGTTCGAGCAGGTCGATGTTCTTGTTTTGGTAGATGATGACGAGCCGCTGAGCCTTCTGGTTCCACGCGATGTGGGCAATGGAACAGTCGCTCAGCACGTCCATTTTGCTGAACGTGCGCACGCTCTGGTCCTGCGTGTTGTAGAGATAGAGGTTTTTGCTGGCGAGTACGAAGATTTCGTGGCCGGCTTTCTCTATTTCCTTGATGTTGTGGTAGGACAGATAGGCTTTCCACGAGCCGATGCTGGCCGCAAAAGTGGCCGTTGTAGCGAAAACGACGGCGAGTGCGATGATGATTCTCTTCATAATTTCTGTTTCTTTAGGTATTCGGCCAGTTTGGCCACTGCGCGGGCGCGGTGCGAAATGCTGTTTTTCACGTCGGCGCCGAGTTCGGCAAACGATTTGTCGTAGCCGTCGGGAATGAAAATCGGGTCGTAGCCGAAGCCTTCGTGTCCGCTTTTCTCGCGGGCGATTTGCCCGTTAACGATGCCCTCGAAAAAGATTTTATTACCCGATTCAATCAGCGCGATGACGGTGCGAAACCGAGCCCTTCGATTGTCCTTGCCTTCGAGTTTTCGGAGCAATTTTTTCATGTTGGCCTCGCTGTCGTGGCTTTCCGAACCGTTGCCGTCGAGGGCGGCGTAGCGGGCCGAAAAAATGCCGGGTTCGCCGTCGAGAGCCTCCACTTCCAAGCCTGTGTCGTCGGCAAAAACCACCGCAGAACCATAGTGTTCCCACACGTATTCGGCTTTCAGTCGGGCGTTTTCTTCGAGCGTTTTGCCCTTTTCGGGAATGTCGTCGTGGCAGCCGATGTCGTTGAGCGACAGAATTTCAAACTCCGGCCCGAGAATCTGGCGGATTTCCTCGAGTTTATGCTGGTTGTTGGTGGCAAAAACGATTTTCATATCTCAAAATTAGTGTTTTATGACGTCGAAGCCCTCGCCATAGACGCCGATGACGGCACTCTGCGACACGAAGGCACGCGGGTCGATGGTCTTGATGATGCGGAAGATGGCCGGACTCTCGTTTTTCTTCGCCAGAATGCAGAGCACGTTGCGCTTCTGGCCGGTGTACCAGCCGTGGCCGTCGAGAATGGTCACGCCGTGTTCCATTTTCGTGCCGATTTCGTAGGCGATTTCCTGCCATTTTTCCGAGAAAATCAGGAACTGCACGCTGCTGCGCTGCCGGTTATAGACGTAGTCGAGCATGAAATTCTCGATAATCATCGTGCAGAAGCCGAAAACAACCATGTAGAGGCGGTCGAGCATGGTTCCGAACTGCGGAATGAACAGACACGAGCCGATGACCACGAAATCGACGAAGACGAGCACCATGCCTAGCGACATGTTGTAATACTTGTTGACCGAGGCGGCGATGATGTCGCTGCCGCCCGTGGAGCCGTTGTTCACGAAAATCAGTCCCATGGCCGAGCCCGTGAGCATACAGCCGATGATGAGCGACATGAAATCCTGCCCCTCGCCGAGGATTTTAATCATTTCGCCGGCCTCGTTGCGCGGCACGAATTCCTTCATCAGTCCGAGCAGGAACGTGAGCGTGAAGATGGCGTAGATGGTTTTCATCAGGAATTTCCAGCCCAGAATCTTCAAACCCACAATCAGCAGTGCGGCGTTCACCAGAAAATAGGTGTACTGGTTCGGAATCTGCGTCGCATACTGCGTGATGGCGGCGATACCGGCCACGCCGCCCGTGACGATTTCGTAAGGCATCAGGAAGAATGTGAAACCAAACGAATACATGATGAGTCCGAAGGTGATTCCGATGTAGTCCTTCGCCTCGGCCTTGATGATTTTCTGATCCAGTTTCATGATTTTTCCCTCGTTTTTTTAGTCTTTGACAACAATGTTCACCATGCGCTTCGGCACGATGATGGTTTTCACGACTTGCTTGCCGTCGGTGTATTTCGCGGTGCGCTCGTCGGCAAACACGGCCTTTTCAATCGTGTCGTTGGAGGCGTCGGCGGCAAATTCCATGTCGAAACGGGTCTTTCCGTTGAAGGCCACGCCCAGCCTGACGCTGTTTTCGACGAGATATTCCTCGTTCCACGTCGGCCACGCCGCATCGCAGACGCTTCCTTCGCCGCCGAGCATCTGCCAGAGTTCTTCGGCAATGTGGGGCGCGAAAGGCGCAATGAGTTTCACCAAATCGGTCATGATGGCCGGATTTTTGCACTTCAGTTGCGAGAGTTCGTTCACGCAAATCATGAAGGCGGCAATCGACGTGTTGTAAGAGAATTCCTCGATGTCTTGCGACACTTTCTTGATGAGTTTGTGGAGCGATTTGAGTTCGTCTTTCGTGGGTTCGACGCCCGATTGCTGACCATCGGCACCTTGTACCAGATTCCAGAATTTCTTCAGGAAGCGATGGCAGCCGTCGATGCCGTTGGTGTCCCACGGTTTCGACTGCTCCACGGGGCCGAGGAACATTTCATAGAGGCGAAGCGTGTCGGCACCGTAGTTTTCGACAATCATGTCGGGATTCACAACGTTGAACATCGATTTCGACATTTTTTCAATGGCCCAGCCGCATTTGTATTGGGTGTTGGGTGTTGAATTTTGGGTGTTGGCGAGCGTCGAGCCTTCTTCCATGATAAAGGCGGCATCGGCATATTCAGGTCGCCATTTTTTGAATGCTTCAATGTCGAGCACGTCGTTTTGGACAATGTTCACATCGACGTGAATCGGCGTGACATGATATTTGTCTTTCAATCCATGACTGACGAAAATGGGATTTCCATTCCCCCCTCCTTGGGAGGGGTTGGGGGAGGCTATGCGATAGACGAAATTCGACCGACCCTGAATCATGCCCTGGTTGATGAGTTTCTTGAACGGCTCTTCCGTGCGGCTCACGCCGAGGTCGAAGAGGAATTTGTTCCAGAAACGGCTGTAGATGAGGTGGCCCGTGGCGTGTTCCGACCCGCCGACATACAAATCGACGTTCTGCCAATAGTCGGCGGCCTCGGCAGACAGCAATGCCTTGTCGTTTTTCGGGTCCATGTAGCGCAGGTAATAGGCGCTGGATCCGGCAAATCCGGGCATGGTGTTCAGTTCGAGCGGAAAAATGGTCTTGTGGTCGATGAGCGATTTATCGACAACCTCGCGTTTTTCCACGTCCCACGCCCATTTCCGAGCATTTCCGAGCGGCGGTTCGCCCGTGGCCGTCGGCTGGTAGGTCTCGACTTCGGGCAAGAGCAGCGGCAGACATTCCTCGGGAATCATATAGGGCATGTTGTCCTTGTAATACACGGGGAACGGCTCGCCCCAGTAGCGCTGGCGCGAGAAAATGGCGTCGCGCAGGCGGAAATTCACTTTCACATGGCCCAGACCTTTCTCCGTGACGTATTTTTTCGTGGCTTCGATGGCCTCTTTTACGGTCAGGCCGTTGAGAACCAAAGAGGCCCCCCCTACTGCCCCCGTGGGGGCTTCATTACCAGAATTTTGGACATTTGTGTCCCCCTCGGGGGACGACAGGGGGGCTGGACTATTCATCACAATGCCTTCGTTCGCGTCGAAACTCTCTTCCGACACGTCGGCACCCTCGATGAGCGGGATAATCGGCAGGTTGAAATGCTTCGCGAAGGCGTAGTCGCGCGAGTCGTGGGCAGGAACGGCCATGATGGCGCCCGTGCCGTAGCCGGCGAGCACGTATTCGGCAATCCAGATGGGAATCTGCTTGCCCGTGAGCGGATTGATGGCGTAACTTCCCGAGAACACGCCCGTCACTTTCTTGTCCATCTGACGCTCGCGCTCGGTGCGCTTTTTCACATAGGCGAGGTATTCGTCAACGGCCTGTTTCTGGTCGGGCGTGGTGAGTTGCTGCACCAGTTCGCTCTCGGGGGCCAAAACCATGAAGGTGACGCCGAAAATCGTGTCGGCGCGGGTGGTGAAAATGGTGAAACTCGGGGTGTTGGGTGTTGAATTTTGGGTGTTGAGAGCCACTTTGAACTCCATTTCCGTACCCTCGCTTCGGCCAATCCAGTTGCGCTGCGTTTCCTTGAGCGACTCCGACCAGTCGATGGTGTCGAGGCCGTCGAGCAGCCTTTGGGCGTAGGCCGACACGCGCAGACACCACTGCCGCATCTTCTTCTGCACCACGGGATGGCCGCCGCGCACGCTGACGCCGTCAACCACCTCGTCGTTGGCCAGAACCGTGCCCAGTTCAGCACACCAGTTCACCATTGTCTCGCCGAGATAGGCAATGCGATGCTCCATGAGCAGTTCGCCTTGAGCCTTTTCGTCGGCAGGCCAAGTACCCTCCGCCTTGAACTTCTCGATGAGTTTTTCAATGGGTTGCGCTTTCTGCAACGTCTCGTCGAAATACGAGTTATACATCTTCTGGAAGGCCCACTGCGTCCATTTGTAATATTCCGGTTCGCAGGTGCGCACTTCACGGCTCCAGTCGAACGAAAATCCGATTTTATCCAGTTGCTGACGATAGCGGTCGATGTTCTCGAACGTCGTCTTCTCGGGATGCTGACCCGTCTGGATGGCATATTGCTCGGCCGGCAGTCCGTAGGCATCGTAGCCCATCGGGTTCAGCACGTTGAACCCCTGCTGACGCTTGTAGCGGGCGTAGATGTCGGAGGCGATGTAGCCCAGCGGATGGCCCACGTGAAGGCCTGCTCCGCTCGGATACGGAAACATGTTCAAGACGTAGAATTTCTGCTTTTCAGGGTCTTCCACCACGCGATAAGTACCGTTTTCCGCCCATCGCTGCTGCCATTTTTTCTCAATTTCTCTGAAGTTGTATTCCATCTTTTTTTCCTATTATTTTTGTGTATTTAGATGCAAAGTTACGATTAAAAGCGCAAAATACAAAAAAAAGGCCGTTTTTTCTTTCACAAAAAAAGCGTGGCATCTGGTTTACCACGCTTTTTCTTGCCAATTATTTTCAACGAAGATGGGTTATGCGCCTTCTCCTGTAAATTTCCCGACGAAAAGAATCACGCCCGACGAGGCTTCGCTGATGACATAGACGAAGGGTCGGTTGGCGTGGAAGTCGGCCTTGGGAATGGTTACGGGCTCTGGATCCGGGCCTATGCTGGTATTAGTAAAACCACCCACAGTAACGGCTGCGGCTTCGGAACCTTCTTCGTTGACCTTGATTTTGGCTTTCTGGCGCATCATGCTGATGAATACGGGCACGTTGGCCATGTTTGGGATTTCGGCGAGGTCGGAGTCGAATGCGCGGTGAATGCCCATTTTCGTGAGCAGTGCAATCAGTCCGCCGTTCAGGAAATCGGTGTCAGAAGAGGTTTCATAGCGCGGCATTTTCAAATCTACTTCGTAGGTTTGGAGCATGTCGCCCTCGCCGCCGGGGTAGTTTTTCATGTAGAGGCCGCGCTCTGCCAGCAGATTGATGATGTCGTCGGTGGTCTTGCCTTCTTCGGGCAGCATCACGGTCATGTTCCATAGCGAGTTTCCGTAGGGAATTTTGACAGCGGCGTAGGTGTTGTTTTTCAGATAACTAATCAGCACGCCCTGATGCATCATCGGCATTTGCTTGCTGACGCCCTTTTCGTTGGTGAAGGTCTCGTTTCGGGTGTTTTTCTCGTCAAATTTCGAGGTCCAGTCGGCCTTGAAATAGATGGCGTTAAGCAGATAGGACACCATTCTGGGATTGACCTGGTCGAGAATGGTTGGAATCATGCCGTTGGTCTTCTCGTTGGCCCAGTTGTTGATGCGGGTGAGCGTCGATGGCGACGAGAAGTCGAGGGCCTCGGCCGTGGCGCTGTAATACTGCTTCATATCGTCCTGAAACTGCTTTTTCAAGGTGAATTTCTTGTTGAGGAAGATGGCGTTGGCAATGTTGAGCGTGACGTCTTTGTCCACATTCGGCAAGTTGTCAATCAGGTTCTTGCAGTAGTCGTTCACGGCCTGAATGCCGCCCTCGTGGAAGCCGAGCGTCTGCTCCAGTTCCTGTTCGGTGAGGCCCGTGGAAGCAGCGTTCGCCATGCCCAAGACGTAGGTGATGCTCAGCGGCGAATAGATGAAACTCTTGCCGCTGTGGTCGGTTTCGTTGACGGTTTTCAGGAAATTGAGCGTAAACCGGTTGTTGTCGTTCACGAAAACCCGCTGTTGTTGGGTCAAATGCACGGGCTTTGCCTCAGACAAGAGGTTGACAATCTCTTTTTCTTCATTTACCTCGGGAACATCCGATGAACACGACAGCAGCGCACCGCTCAGCAATGCGGCTGCCAGTAAAATAAAATTCTTCTTCTTCATCGTAAATTTTTCGTTTTGTTTTGCAAATATAATGCAGAAAAGCGGAAAATTTTGTACGTCAAAGTGTTAAAAAAATATAATTAACAATTGTGTCATACAAGATTTGCGTAATTTTGGATTATAAAAGTAGAACGTAAACAAACACGATGGTCGAAAGACTCATAGAGCGCATACGAAACCACGATCAACGGGCGATGAGCGAACTATACCAGCGGTATATCGGGATGTTGTCGTCGGTCTGCTATCGCTATGTTCCTTCGGAACCCGACGCGAAAGACGTGCTCCAGAACAGTTTCGTGAAGATTTTCACCTCGATTCCGAGTTTCGACTATCGCGGCGACGAGGCTTTCGAGGGCTGGATGGTGAAAATCGTAGTCAACGAGGCACTCAACTTTCTGCGCGACCGCAAGAAACTGCAATTCGCAGCGCAGGAAGCGGCGCAAGAACAAGTCGTCGAAGACGAAGAGCCCGATGCCGGCCTGATTTCGCCCGATGAACTTCACCGACTGATTCAGCAACTGCCCGACGGCTATCGCACGGTTTTGAACCTCTACGTTTTTGAAGGCCATTCCCACAAGCAGATTGCGGCGATGCTGGGCATCAGCCAGAGCACGTCGGGCTCGCAACTCTATTTCGCCAAGCAATGGTTGGCCAAGAAAATTAACGCAATGAAAGAATGATGAAGGAGAACTGGATAAAAGACATGAAAAAAAGGCTTGAGGGGCATCAGATGGTGCCGCCCGAGGGTCTGTGGGAAGCCATCGGCAGCGAGATGGGTTTCGGGAATGAGCCTGCGCGAAAAATTGCCGTCGGCAGATGGTGGCGATGGGCTGTGGCAGCGGGAATTGCGGCTGTGGTAGGATTTTTTGCGTTCTATCATCCCGACGGCCGTCAGCCACTCGCCCAAACGGGGCAGAATTCGGTTTTGCCAAGCCCTGTCGAGCCTTCGCAGCCGCAAGAGGCGGCGGTCGAGCCCTCGGCCGCGCAGCCATCGCTGTTGGCGCATATTTCAACCAAGTCTGTTGCCGTTTCAAATCGGGAATTTCATCTTGAAAACGAGGTTCCGACAACCGAAAAATCGTCTGAAAATCAGGTTTTAACACCAGAAAATGAACCCGCACAGGAAAACGAAGCAACACCGACGCCACAAACGCCAGAAAAGAACGATTCCGCAACCGAAATTCTGCCTCCAAAACCCGATTTTCGGGAAAAAACGGCGGAAAAACATCGGAAAATCGGCCTCGGATTGAATGTTTCGTCTGGATTGTTGGCAACCATCACACCCCAAACCAATCCACTCTACGATTACGCTGATGCATCTAATGGAACAACAGACTTTGAACCCAGCACCCCGTCGAAAAAAACAGAATACGAAGCGAAACATCGTCTTCCCGTCAGGGTTGGAATGAGTCTGCGCTATGAACTGAGTCCCCGGCTGGCCTTGATGAGCGGAATCAACTACACTTTTCTCTCGTCAGAATTCAAATATCCGTTCTACCCCACCCTCAACCATAAGCAGACGCTTCATTATTTGGGCATTCCGCTTGGTTTGTCTTTGAAACTCTACGATTCCGGCGCGTTCCGAGTCTATCTCTCGGGTAGCGGAATGCTCGAGAAATCCCTGAACGAGAGGCCTTGGCAGGTGTCGGTCAGTGCCGCAGCAGGCGCAGAATACTCGCTCACGCCCCAGTTCGGACTTTATCTCGAGCCCTCGCTGGGCTATTATTTCAACGACGGCACCTCGCTCGAGCATTATTACAAGGAGCATCCTGTGGCACCGTCCATCCAGTTTGGCTTTCGTTTTACGTATTAACGCACGGTCATTTTTTTAAAAAGTCAAAAATTTTGCGGAAGGTTGCCGAGGGAACGGAAAAATTTCGTAAATTTGCAATCCAAATTCAACAACGAACCAAGAGAAAATCGACCTGATGGCAGCAAAAGAAAAAGGCTTGACACCGATGATGAAGCAGTTTTTCGCGTTCAAGGAGAAATATCCCGACGCGGTACTGCTGTTCCGCTGTGGCGACTTCTACGAAACCTACGGCGAAGACGCCGTCGTGGCGGCGCGAATCCTCGGCATCACCCTCACCCGACGAAACAACGGCGGCACCTCCGGCGACACGGAAATGGCCGGATTTCCCCACCATGCACTCGACACCTACCTGCCGAAACTCATCCGTGCAGGTCGGCGCGTGGCCATCTGCGACCAACTCGAAGACCCGAAACTCACGAAAACGCTCGTGAAGCGCGGCGTGACGGAACTCGTCACGCCCGGCGTGGCCCTGACCGACACCGTCTTGAACCACAAGGAAAATAATTTCCTCGCGGCCATTCACTTCGGAAAAGCAGCCTGCGGCGTGGCTTTTCTCGATATTTCCACAGGCGAATTTCTCACCGGCGAAGGCACTTACGACTATGTCGATAAACTCTTGGGCAATTTCCAGCCGAAGGAAGTGCTCTACTGTCGCGAGCGGAAGGCCGATTTCGACCGACTTTTCGGGTCGCGGCGCACGGCGGGCAACGCCTATTCCACCTTTGAACTCGACGACTGGGTTTTCACCGAGCAAACCGCCCGCCAGAAACTGCTGAAGCACTTCGGCACGCAGTCGCTGAAAGGCTTTGGCGTGGACCATCTCCACAACGGAATCGTGGCCTCGGGAGCCGTCATGCAGTATCTCGAACTGACGCAGCACGCCCAAATCGGCCACATCACCCACCTTTCGCGCATCGAGGAGGAAAAATACGTGCGAATGGACAAGTTCACCATTCGCTCGCTCGAACTCGTGCAGCCCATGCAAGAGGGCGGCCGCTCGCTGCTCGACATCATCGACCGCACCATCACGCCGATGGGTGGCCGACTGCTGCACCGATGGCTCGTTTTTCCGCTGAAAGACGTGAAGGCCATCGACCGGCGGCTGAATGTGGTGGATTATTTCTTTCGCGAGCCGTCGTTTCGCCATTTGGCCACCGAGCAACTCGAGCGCATCGGCGACCTCGAGCGCATCGTGTCGAAAGTGGCCGTCGGTCGCGTCTCGCCCCGCGAGATGGTCCAACTGAAAAACGCGCTCATCGCCATCGAACCCATCAAAAACGCCTGTCTGCAGGCCGACGAGGAGAGTCTTCGGCTGATGGGCGGCCAACTGAACCTCTGCGAGCCGCTCCGCGACCGCATCATTCGGGAAATTCAGCCCGACCCGCCGCAGGTGGTGTCGAAGGGAAACGTGATTGCTGCGGGCTGCAACGAGGAACTCGACGAGTTGCGCAACATTTCGGCCAACGGGCGCAGTTATCTCCTGCAAATTCAGGAGCGCGAAGTCCAGAACACGGGCATTTCGTCGCTGAAAGTGGGCTACAACAACGTGTTTGGCTATTATCTCGAGGTGCGCAACACGTATAAAGACCGTGTGCCGCAGGAATGGGTGCGAAAGCAGACGCTGGCGCAGGCTGAGCGCTACATTACGCAGGAACTGAAGGAATACGAGGAGAAAATTCTGGGTGCCGACGAGAAGATTCTCGCCCTCGAAGAGCGGCTTTTCGCCGAACTCGTGGTGGCCACGCAGGATTTCATCACCCAAATTCAGCAAAACGCCAGCCTCATCGCCCAACTCGACTGCCTGCTCTCGTTTGCGCTGTCGGCGGAGGAAAACCGCTACGTGCGCCCCACGATTTTCGACGACGACGTGCTCGACATCCGACAGGGTCGGCATCCCGTCATCGAGCAGCAGTTGCCCGTGGGAGAACGCTACGTGCCCAACGACGTGAAACTCGACACCGAGCGGCAGCAAATCATCATCATCACCGGCCCGAATATGGCGGGTAAGTCGGCCTTGCTCCGGCAGACCGCACTCATCACCATTCTCGCCCAAATCGGCTCGTTTGTGCCGGCGGAAAGTGCCCGAATCGGCCTTGTCGACAAGATTTTCACGCGCGTGGGAGCCAGCGACAACATTTCGCTCGGCGAATCGACGTTTATGGTGGAAATGACCGAGGCTGCCGACATTCTGAACAACGTCACACCGCGCTCGCTCGTGCTTTTCGACGAACTCGGCCGCGGCACCTCGACCTACGACGGCATCAGCATCGCGTGGGCCATCGTGGAGCACCTCCACGAGCATCCGAAAGCCCGTGCCCGAACGCTTTTCGCCACGCACTACCACGAACTCAACGAGATGGAAAAGTCGTTCAAGCGCATCAAAAACTACAATGTTTCGGTGAAGGAAGTCGACGGGAAGGTCATTTTCCTGCGACGGCTGGAGCGTGGCGGCTCGGAGCACAGTTTCGGCATCCACGTGGCCGACATCGCCGGAATGCCGAAGTCCATCGTGAAGCGGGCTAACGTGATTTTGCAGCAACTGGAGGGAAAGGACGACGGAAAAAAGATGGCGGATGGCGGTTCACTACCAAGCGACCTCTCCTCCATCAACCTCCATCCCTCTTCCGAACAGCGCGAGGGCGTGCAACTTTCGTTTTTCCAACTCGACGACCCCGTGCTCACGCAGGTTCGCGACGAAATTCTGGGGCTCGACATCAACAATCTCACGCCCGTCGAAGCCCTCAACAAACTCAACGACATCAAGAAAATTGTCGCAGGGAAGTAGAAGTCTATTTTTTCAAAGAAAAACCCCGAAAGTAAAGCGCTTTCGGGGATTATTTTGGGTTGAAGTTAGCCTCAGAGTTTCCTCACTTGCAAATTCGTGACGCGACTGTTGAAGCGGCCGGCCTGTTCGAGCGGGAAGACGAGCGTCGGAACGTAGAACATACGCGCTGACGGTTCGTAGACGGTTGTGTGGTAGGGCGCGTCGGGCATCGTGTTGAGCGGCTGGGCCGACTTGAGGGCGTAAACCTCGTGTTTGCGGAGCGTTTCACGATGCCGATGGTTCACGTAGAGGCGCGTTTCCGTGTTCGTGCCCTCGATGCGCAGGCTGACGCGGCCCGACTCAGGTAGTTTGTAGTTGAATTTGTTCAGGTAGCCGTCGCGACTGAAGGCTAACAGGCCCGTTTCGGGGTCGGCAAGGTAGAATGTGGCGTTCGGACTGGTGGTGAAAATGGTTCCGGCGGCTTCTGCGGCGCAGTCGATGTCGAAGGAAACGGCGTAGTTGTAGCCTGCCTCGATGATGGAATTTTGAATTTTGAATTTTGAGATTCAGCGGTTTTCCTGCCTCCACGACGTCTTTTTTCACGGGATTTTCGGGCAGGGTCGCCAGTTCGTTCACGGCGGGTGCCTCGCTGAGCATCAGCCGTTTCTGGTCGAAAGTTTCGTAGGGAAGGCTGGTCAACTGGCCCGTCCAGCACTTCGTGGCGAGCGTCTGCATCGCCGGAAAAAGGCGGTGATGGATGTCTTTCGTGGAGATTCCGTTGCCGTAGTGGTCGTTCCAGACGGCAAACATTCCGCCCTCGATTTGCGGATGCTGCTCCTTGAACTTGTGTCTGCCGATGACGGCCGGCGTCCACGATTCGTAGAGGTTTTTGCAGTTGAGATAGTCGTAGTAATAGCCGGCGGCAGGCACGATATAGACGAGTCCGTCGGGTATGGATACGATTTGATAGCCGAGTTGCATCATCGAGTCAGGATTGGCGTAATCGGTTGACCAGCAACTCATTAGCACGTTTTCGTGGCGGATGGGCGTTTCGCCTTTCGCGTGGGTGAGCGAACCCCAGATGACCGGCTGCTTGCCGTAGCCTTGGATGAGGCCGAGGTAACGGTCGGTGTAGGCGCGGAACTGCTCCACCACTTCCTTGTCGCGGTTGGAATATTCGTCGGTGCCGATGTTGACGCGAGGCCCACGGAAAACGGGATTCTTGCCCGAAAGATATTCGGCGAAAAGGCCGTCCATAAAGGTGTAGACGTCGGGATTCGAGAGGTTGAAATGGTCCATTCCGTAGTCTTTCGAACCGAGTTCGGGGCGATAATGCGTAAAAGCCAGAACGTGGGCCGGAGCGTCGATTTCGGGGATAATTTCCACGTGGAGTTGCTCGGCGAGTTTCTGCAGTTCGATGAACTCGGCCTTCGTGTAATGGCCGTCGGTGGCGGCGAGTCCGGGATAGGTGTCGCACTCCAAGCGGAAAGCCGCCGAAGTCTTGCTCCAGTCGTTCCCGAAATACTGCGGAAAACCGTTGTCGTTGAGGTGGAGTTGCAGCGTGTTCATCTTGTAATAGGCCATCACCTTGACAAGGTTGCGCAGGTAACTCATCGGCACGAATTTCCGGCCCACATCGAGCATAAAACCGCGCAGCGCGTACTGCGGAATGTCGGTGATGGTGCCTTTGGGAAGAGAGAAAGCCTCTCCCCCACTGGCGAGGGGAACTTTTGATGCTGATATTTCAAGGATTTGCAGCAGCGTGCGGGTCGCCCAGAATGCGCCGATGGCGGCAGGCGATTCTATTTCGACGACGTTGCCGATGGCCATTTTGTAGCCTTCCGTGGGCAGTGTGTCGAGTTTTTTCAGCGTCAGCACGATGTCGCCAGCCTTCGCCTTTCCGCTTCCGACGGTCATTTTCCGCCCGAAAAGTTGCTCAAAATCGATGGCCAACTGGCTTGCAACGGGCTGCAACGCTTTCGACTTGACAACGATGCGTCCGCTGAGTTCCACGAAGCCCGTTCCGCCCGTCCACTGCGTGATTTCGGGAATAGAAAAGGGCTTTTCGTTAGTTACTGTTTGCGGGAAAACCTGTGTGGTGAGCCAAAAGGCGGCTGTCAGCAATAGAAAAATTCGTTTCATACGTCTATTTGGGTTAAAAATTTTCATTTCGCACCGAGTTTTTGCATCCATTTTCCGCCAATCATCGTGGCTACGCCGATGATGATGAACGGCACGCTGAGCAGTTGGCCCATATTGAAGGGCATTCCGGCCTCGAAATCGACTTGGTCGGCTTTCGTGTACTCAATGAAGAAGCGGAATGTGAAAATCAGCGTGAGCACGAGGCCGAAGTAGAAGCCGGTGCCGACGGGTTTGGATGAATGATGAAAGATGAGAGATGAAGGTTCCTCGTTCCTCCTTCCTCGACTCTTAAAATAAAAGCCCAGCATCACGAAGATGAAGCAGAAATAGGCGATGGCCTCGTAGAGTTGGCCGGGATGGCGCGGCACGTTATCGACCTGCTCGAAGATGAAGGCCCAAGGAACGTCGGTGGGCTTGCCGATGATTTCCGAGTTCATCAGGTTGCCCAGTCGGATGCAGCAGGCCGTGATGGGCGTGGCGATGGCGATGTCGTCGAGCACGTGCCAGAGGTTCATTTTCGTCTTCCGGCAGTAGAGCCACAGCGCAATCATCAGGCCGAGCGTGCCGCCGTGGGAGGCGAGTCCGGCGTAGCCCGTGAACTTCCACGTGCCGTCGGCCATTTTGTGCATCGGCACGAACATTTCAATGAAATGCGTGCCCGAGGACAGGAAATAGTCGGGTTCGTAGAAAAGACAGTGGCCCAGACGCGCACCGACGAGAATGCCGATGAACGAGTAGATGAAGAGCGGGTCGAAGAGTTCGTCCTTGATTTTCTGGTCTTTATACAGCCATTTCACCATAAAATAGGCCCCGACGATGCCCACGAGCCAGCACATTCCATACCAGCGCAACGTTATGGGGCCGAGGTGGCCGATGACTTCGCTGGGGTTCCAGTTGATGAACATGGGATGAGCGATGAGGGATGAAAGAATAAAGTTTGATACTCCCATAAAACTGATGTTATTTATAATTAGAATCTCCATTATTGATGATAGAGGAACGAAGCCGAGAAAGTTGTTTGGAAATGATGATAACGAGTTGTTCTAAGTCTTCAAATTCTTCTTTGATTATATATTGCTCGTCAAATGAAAGTTCAAGTTCGCAAAGAACTTCGGTGAGTGATCCATATGCAATTTCCAGAAAATGTGCTTTTTCTTTGGCTGAAAAACGCCCAAATCCTTCTGCAATATTGATGGGAACAGACATCGCTGCCCTATGTAATTGATTACAAAGGGAAAACCGTTCGTCTGCAGGGAAATTTTTTATTAAAGAACTGATTTTTCTTGATAGAAGTTTGGCGTTTTGGTAAACATCCAATTTTCTAAAATAGAAATTATCCATATCAAATTACAATTAAACCTTCATCCATCATCCTTCATCCTTCATCCTCCATCAGACATTAAATCTGAAGTGCATAATATCCCCATCCTGCACCACGTAGTCCTTACCCTCGATACCCATTTTTCCGGCCTCCTTCACGGCAGCCTCGGAGCCATACTGGATGTAGTCGGCATACTTGATGACCTCGGCGCGGATAAAACCTTTCTCGAAGTCGGTGTGGATGACGCCGGCGCACTGCGGAGCCTTCCAGCCGCGCTTGTAGGTCCACGCCTTCACCTCCATTTCGCCTGCGGTGATGAACGTTTCGAGGTTCAGCAGCGCGTAGGCCTTCTTGATGAGGCGGTTCACGCCACTCTCCTCCAGCCCGAGTTCCTCGAGAAACATCTGCTTGTCGTCATACGACTCCAGTTCGGCGATGTCTTCCTCGGTCTTGGCGGCGATAATCATCATTTCTGCACCCTCTTCGCGGGCCAGTTCCGCCACTTTCCGGGTAAACTCGTTGCCGTTTTTCGCATCAGATTCCGCCACGTTGCACACGTAGAGCACGGGCTTCGTTGTCAGCAGGAACAGGTTGCGGGCGCAGTCCTGCTCGTCTTTCGTCTCGAACTCGACCACACGCGCATTCCTGCCCTGGTCGAGCACCTCTTTATATGCTTTCAGCACCGATGCCTCGATTTTCGCGTCTTTGTTGCCTGCAGCGGCCGCTTTTTCGGTCTTGGCGAGGCGACTTTCGATGGTTTCAAGGTCTTTCAACTGCAATTCGGTGTCGATGATTTCCTTGTCGCGAATCGGGTCGATGGAGCCATCGACGTGGGTGATGTTGTCGTCCTCGAAACAGCGCAGAACGTGGATAATGGCGTCGGTTTCGCGGATGTTTCCAAGGAATTTATTTCCCAGTCCCTCGCCCTTCGACGCGCCCTTCACCAGTCCGGCAATATCGACAATCTCGCACGTGGCCGGCACAATCCGCCCCGGATGCACCAATTCTGCCAGTTTCGTCAGTCGCTCGTCGGGCACGGTAATCACGCCCACGTTGGGTTCAATCGTACAAAAAGGAAAATTTGCCGCCTGCGCCTTCGCACTCGACAGACAGTTGAACAGCGTGGACTTGCCCACATTCGGCAGTCCGACAATACCACATTTTAATGCCATATTCTTTGTCTATTTTTATAATTTGCGTGCAAAGTTACGCATAATTTCTCAATTCTCAATTCTCAATTTTCAATTATTTAGTGCGCCTCGAGCCAGTTTTCGCCCCAACCGCAGTCGGCCACGAGCGGCACGCTGAGCGGATAGGCGCGCTGCATCTCCTCTAAAACGATGGCCTCTACCCTACTCCGCTCCTCGGGAACGACCGAGAAATTCAGTTCGTCGTGGACTTGCAGAATCATTTTCGAGCGGAGGTTCTCGGCCTTGAACCGCTTGAAGATGCGAATCATCGCCACTTTGATGATGTCGGCCGCCGAACCCTGAATGGGCGCGTTGATGGCGTTTCGCTCGGCAAAATTGCGCACGGTGGCGTTGTGGGAATTGATGTCGGGCAGGTAGCGGCGACGGTGGAAGACGGTCTCGGCGTAGCCGCGCTCGCGAGCCAGTTGTTTCGATTTTTCCATGTAGTCGCGCACCTGCGGAAAGGTCTGGAAGAAGCCGTCGATGAGCAGGCGCGCCTCGTCGCGGCTGATGTCGAGCCGCTCGGCCAGTCCGAACATCGTAATGCCGTAGATGATGCCGAAATTGGCGCGTTTCGACTTTGTGCGCTCGTCGCGCGTCACGTCGGCGATGTCCTTTTTATAAATGGTGGCGGCGGTGGCAGCGTGCAGATCCTTGCCCTCGCGAAACACCTCCTGCATGGTTTCGTCGCCGGAAAGATGGGCCATCACGCGCAGTTCAATCTGGCTGTAGTCTGCTGAAAAAAATTGACAACCGGGCTCTGGAACGAAACATTTCCTGATTTCCTTTCCGTCTTCGCCGCGCACGGGAATATTTTGCAGATTCGGGTCGGACGACGAGAGTCGGCCCGTGGCTGTGACGGCTTGGTTGAACGAGGTGTGGATTTTGCCCGTTCTTGGGTTGATGAGTTTCGGAAGAGCATCGACGTAAGTGCCGAGAAGTTTCTTCAAACCGCGATAATCAAGGATTTCTGCGATAATCGGACTCTTCGAGCGAAGTTGCATGAGCACCTCTTCGCTGGTGACGTATTGGCCGGTTTTCGTCTTCTTCGGCTTATCGACGATTTTCATTTTTCCGAACAGAATGTCGCCCACTTGCTTCGGGCTGGAAATGTTGAAAGGCTCGCCGGCCAACTCGTAAATATGCTGTTCGAGTTGCAGCATTCTTTCGGTAAAAAGTTTTGACGTTTCGGCTAACGCTTTCGTGTCGAGACAGACGCCGTTCATCTCCATTTCGGCCAGCACGGGCATGAGCGGCATTTCGATGTCGTAGAACAGCGATTCCACGCCGGCTTCCCTCAGTTTCGGCTCGAGCACGTTCTTCAGCCGCAGCGTGATGTCGGCATCCTCGCAGGCGTATTCATAGACGGCTGAGGGCGGCAGGTCGCGCATCGAGCGCTGTGCCCTACCCTTCGCGCCGATGAGTTCGTCGATGTGGATGGTCTGGTAGTTCAGCAGCGTCTCGGCCATGTAGTCCATGTTGTGGCGCAGTTCGGGCTGCCAGAGGTAGTGCGCGAGCATCGTGTCGAACATCGGGCTTTGGAGTTCAATGCCGTAGTTGGCCAGCACCTCCAAATCGTATTTCAGGTTTTGGCCGATTTTCAGAATTTTCGGATTTTCATAGACCTCCTTGAAAATTTCGACAATTTTTTGGGCCTCGTCGCGGTTCGCCGGCACGGGAATATAAAACGCCTTTGTTTCCTCGACCGAAAAACTCAAACCGACCAATTCGGCGTCAATCGGGTTCGTGGAAGTGGTTTCCGTGTCTAAACTGAGAATTTCATTTGTCAAGAAAAAATCACAAAGTTTTTGCATTTCTTCTTGATTATCAATGAGTTGGTAATCGTGAGCGGTCGTTTTAAGGGTCAAAAATTCCGTATTTTTTGAAATTTCTGGGCTCTCGGGCGCAAAATTTGCAAACAAATCGAGTTGTCCGTTAACAATTTTTGGCGTAACGTCTGGTTTTTTAAGAATTTTGTCAGCCAACGTCTTGAACTCAAGTTCGGAGAAGAGTGCGCGTAATTTTTGCTCGTCGGGGTCGCGGAGTAGGAGAGCGTCCATGTCGAGTTCAATCGGAACGTCGGTGCGAATCGTCGCCAGAAATTTCGACATTCGGATGTCATCGACGTGCGCCTCCACTTTCTCGCGCAATTTTCCTTTGATTTGGTCGGAATGTTCGATGAGTTGGTCAACCGACTTGAATTCGTCGATGAGTTTCACGGCCGTTTTCTCGCCGACGCCCGGACAGCCCGGGAAGTTGTCGGCCGAGTCGCCCATCAGCGCCAGCAGGTCGATGATTTGCGACGTGTTTTCAATGCCGTATTTCGCGCAAACCTCCTTTGGCCCGAGTTTTTCGTAACCGCCGCCGTGGCGCGGACGGAACTGATAGACGTTGTCTCCGACGAGTTGGCCGTAGTCCTTGTCGGGCGTCAGCATATAGGTCTCAACGCCAATTTTCCCCGATTTCATCGCGAGTGTGCCTATCACGTCGTCGGCCTCGAACCCATCGACCAGAAGGCACGGAATGTGCCACGCCTCGAGCAGTTCCTTGATGATGGGCACCGAGCGGCGGATGTCTTCCGGTGTCTCTTCGCGCTGCGCTTTATACTCGGGAAAAGCGTCGTTGCGGAAGGTTTTTCCGTGGTCGAAAGCCACGCCGACATGCGTGGGCTGTTCCTTGGTGATAATCTCGTTGAGCGTATTGACAAAGCCCATCACAGCCGATGTATTCAGGCCTTTCGAGTTGATACGCGGGTTCTTGATGAAGGCGTAATACGCGCGGTAAATGAGCGCGTAGGCGTCGAGCAAAAACAGTTTTTCCATGTTAAAATCAATTTTATCGCGTAAAATTACTAATTTTTTGGCAAAATTCCTGATATTTTCCGTAATTTTGTAACAAATTTCAAGAAACCATGGATTATCTTTCGATTATCAAACAGCCGATTTCGTCAGAATTGGACGATTTCATCGCTCTTTTCAACCAGTCGTTGACCCACGAAGACGGTATGCTCGGCCAGGCTCTTGAGCACATTCGCAAGCGCACGGGCAAGCGGATGCGCCCGATGCTGACGCTGCTCATGGCGAAATGCTTCGGCGAGGTGTCTGACGTGACGCAATATGCCGCCGTGGGCCTCGAACTGCTCCACACGGCCTCGCTCGTCCACGACGACGTGGTTGACGAGAGTTCCGAGCGGCGCGGACAGGCGTCGGTGAACGCGACTTATAATAATAAGGTGGCCGTGCTCGTGGGCGATTTCATCCTCTCGACGGCACTGCTGAACGTCGCAAAAACGGGCCATCAGGGCATAGTGGAGACGCTCGCGGAACTGGGTCGCACGCTGTCGAACGGCGAGATTCTGCAGTTGACCAACATCCAGAATCAGGAAATTTCGGAAGAGGTTTATTATCAGGTGATTAACCAGAAAACGGCCGCTCTTTTTGAGGCTTGTGCCGAAATCGGGGCGTTGTCGGTCGGTGCCGACGATGAACTGATGGCCGAGGCGAAGCGTTTCGGGCAGAATGTGGGCATTATTTTCCAGATTCGCGACGATATTTTCGACTATTACGACTCGTCAGAAATCGGAAAACCGACGGGAAACGACATGGCCGAGGGCAAACTGACGCTGCCCGTGATTTATGCGCTCAACAATTCGTCGTTCGACTCGATGCTGAAATTGGCGAAAAAAGTAAAAGCAGGCGAGGTTAATCCCAATGAAATCGCCGTTTTGGTGGAATTTGCCAAACAACAGGGCGGTATCGAATATGCCGAGCAGCGCATGTGGGAATTTCATGCAGAAGCGGCCGAATTCATCGAGAAAAGGGTAGGGGATCCGACGCTTCGCGAATCCCTCCACGCCTATCTCGATTACATCATCAAGCGCAACAAATAAAGCCTTAGAAGAACTTCACTTCCTGGCCCTCAATCTCGCTGAGCAGCAGGTTAGCGAGGCGCGACGTGCCGAGGCGCAACCACTTGTTGGTCAGCCACTTTTCGCCCAGAATTTCCTTCACAATCGTGTAGTAGGTGAGGGCGTCTGTGACGGTGTTGATGCCGCCGGCGGGCTTGAAACCAATCTGAATGCCGGTTTCATCGTAGTATTCCTTGATGGCCCGACACATCACGTAGGCAGCCTCGGGCGTGGCGGAAATCTGTTCTTTGCCGGTGCTCGTCTTGATGTAGTCACCACCCGCATACATCGATAAAATCGACGCTTTTTTAATGTTCGAGGCCGTCACGAGGTCGCCGGTTTCGAGAATCACCTTCATGGCGACATTCTCGCCGCAGGCGTGCTTCAGTTCCGAAATTTCCTCGCAAACGCTTTCATAATCTCCGCTGAGGAACTTGCCGACGGGCATCACAATGTCGATTTCCGTGGCTCCGTCGCGCACGGCTAATGCCGTTTCAGCCACTTTCACCTCAATCAGCGCCTGCGATGAGGGGAAACTGCCGCTCACGCAGGCCAGTTCCACGCCCTCCACTTCGAGCGTCTCGCTCACGGTGCGGGCAAAACACGGATAAACGCAGATGGTTGCCACGTGGGGCAGGTCGGGATATTGCGCGTCAAACTGGTTCACGCGCTCGGTGAAAGCCATCACGCTCTCGTCGCTGTCGGTGGTTTTCAGCGTGGTCAGTTCGATGCTGCCAAAGAGGAATTTCTTCACGTCGAGCGTGTCGTTTTGCGGCACTTTTTCCGCAATGAGTTTCATGACTGCGGCTTTCACCTGCGCGTCATCTACTTCGAGGTTGTACTTTTTCAACATTTCCTCGATTTTACTGGTGTACTGAATTGTTTCGTTTGTCATAATTGTTGTATTTAGTATTGAAAATTTCGATGAATTCGCGGTTTTTTACGCTTTGAGTTTAGGATTTCCGATGTGTCGGAGCGAATCGCGACGAGTCTTTTTCTCGATGGATTTCTGGAGTTCTTCCGTCAGATCGACACCCGTTTGATTGGCCAGACAGAGCAAAACCCACAACACGTCGGCCATTTCTTCGCCCAGATTTTCCTTTTCACCGTCCTTAAAACTCTGATCGCCGTATTTTCGGGCGATGACGCGAGCCAGTTCTCCCACTTCCTCGGTCAGAACGGCCATATTCGTCAGTTCTGAGAAATAGCGGACGCCGAACTCCTTAATCCATTGGTCCACAGACAGTTGTGCTTCTTTGATAGTCATTTGCTTATTCTTTATTTTTGGTATCCATGCAGATCGTAACCGGCCCGTCATTTTCAAGTTTTACTTGCATATAGGCTCCAAATTCGCCGGTTTCAACGGGTTTTCCGATGATTTTTCCCATCGATTTGCAGAAGGATTCGTAGAGCGGAATGCTGATTTCGTGTCGCGCAGCACGCAGCCACGAGGGGCGATTTCCTTTTTTATACGACGCGAACAGCGTGAATTGGCTGACTACGAGCACTTCGCCCTGAACATCGAACACCGAGCGGTTCATGACGCCTGCTTCGTCGTCGAAAATGCGCAAATTGGCAATTTTGTGCACCAACCAATCCACATCCTCCTGTGTGTCGCGCTCTTCTACGCCCAAAAGAATGAGAAGTCCCGATTTTATCGACGATTTCTCATGTCCAGAAATGCTTACGCTCGCACTGTTAACGCGTTGAATGACAACTCTCATCTGATTGTTTTTGTAATAATTTCTGCAAAGGTAACGGAAAAAAATGTAACAGCAAAATAATTAGCTGTTTTCTTGGTGGAAATGTTGATAGACAACGCTTGCTTTTTTACTTCCAACAGTGTTGATAAGTTCTTGAATATCAGTAAGTTTAATCTTTTTTACTGACTTGAATTGTTTCAGGAGCAGGTCGCGAGTTTTCGGGCCGATGCCGGGAATGTCGTCGAGTTCGCTGTGGAGGGCGTGTTTCGAGCGTTTGTCGCGATGGAACGTGATGGCATAGCGGTGCACCTCGTCTTGAATGCGCGTGAGCACGTGGAAAAGTTCGCTATTTGTCTCTAAACCAATCACTTGCGGCGGATTTCCAAAGAGTAGTTCGTTGGTGCGGTGGCGATTGTCCTTCGCGAGTCCGGCAATGGGAATCTGGAGGCCGAGTTCACCTTCCACCACGTCGCGAACCACCGACATCTGGCCTTGTCCGCCGTCGGTGATGATAAGGTCGGGTAGGGGAGAACCCTCTTCAATCATCCGACTATAGCGGCGGCGCACCACCTCCTGCATGGAGGCATAGTCGTCGGGCCCCGTAACGGTTTTTATCGTATATTTCCGATAGTCTTTTTTCGACGGTTTCATCGCCTTAAACACCACACAACCCGCCACAGCATCCGAGCCGGAAATGTTTGAATTGTCGAAACATTCAATCTGATAGGGCAGTTTCGGCAGTTTCAGTTTGTCCTGAAGTTCTTTCATCAGGCGCGTCTGCTTCTGTTCGGGATTGAGTTTCTCGGCTTGTTTCAGTCGGTCGAACTTGTATTGTTTTCCGTTCATTTCCGACAAATCCAAAAGGTGCTTTTTATCGCCTCGCTGTGGTGTAAACCACTCTGCATCAGGCAGTTTCCACGACATTTCAAACGGAACAATCACCTCTTTTGCCGTCGAACGGAAGCGTTCGCGAATCTCTGGAATCGCCGTCAAGAGCAATTCTTCGTCGGTTTCATCGAGTTTTCGCTTGTATTCGTAAGTAAAACTTTGGCTAATTGTGCCGTTTTTAACGTGAATATAGTTGATAAATGCGTTTTTATTGGAGTCGTCATCGACAATCGTGAACACATCCACGTCTTGAATCGTGTGGCTGACAATTTCGCTTTTTGCACAGAAATTCTCGATGAGAACGTACTTTTTTTTCAGTTCTTCGGCCTCTTCAAACTTCAATTCCTCGGCTTTTTTCAGCATTTCATCGTAAACCGACTGGCTGATTTTCCGCGTATTTCCTTTCAGAATTTCCTTGATTTGCGCGATATTTTCCTGATAATTCTTATAACTTTGCCGTCCGATGCACGGTGCTTCGCAGTTATGGATGTGATATTCCAGACACGGCTTGTACTTGCCCTGTTCGATGCCATCTTTCGTTATCGGAAATCGGCAAGTGCGCGGTTTATACACTTTTTTAATCATCTCCAGAATGGCATACATATTGCCCACGTTGGAGTAGGGGCCGAAGTAAATCCCCGTCTTTTTATTGATGAGGCGCGTCTTGAAAATCCGTGGAAGATATTCTTTCGTCACGCATATGCTCGGATAGGTTTTTCCGTCTTTCAGGAGCACGTTGTAGCGCGGATTGTATTTCTTGATGAGCGCATTTTCCAGCAGTAGCGCATCTTCCTCGGTGTTGACAACCGTGTAGGAAATGTCCCAGATTTTGCTGACGAGCACTTTCGTCTTGAAGCGATCGACCTCTTTATGGAAATACGACGAAACACGATTTTTCAGATTCTTCGCCTTGCCCACATAGATAATCACGTGGTCCTGGTCGTAGAACTGATAGCTGCCGGGCTTCTCGGGCAGTCGCGCCACGATTGCCTTCAAGTGCTCTAATCGTTTTTCTTTTTCTTCCTTGGTCATTCGCTCAAACTCCTTTATAGACGGGCTTTATGAGGGTTGTTGTTTCACGTGAAACAAATTTTCGGCTATACAGTTACGAGCGTCGTGAGGTCGATTCCTTTGAAAACATCCCGTCCGTGCAAACCTTCGTCTGTGATTTCGATGATGAAATTCATGTAGATTTTTTTCGGGTTAAAATGGTTCACCAGATTGTAAGTTGCCTTGGCCGTGCCACCCGTTGCGAGGAGGTCGTCGTGAATCAACACAACGTCGTCGGACGTGATAGAGTCAAGGTGCATTTCGACGGTATCGACGCCGTATTCCTTGGAAAATTGCTCTTTGACGACCGTCGAGGGCAGTTTTCCCGGCTTTCTGGCCAGCACAAGGCCGCAGCCCAAGCGTCCGGCGAGGGCAGAAGCCATGATGAAACCGCGACTCTCAATGCCCACGATTTTCGTTAGCCCCTTGTCTTTGTAGAGCTCGTAGAGTTCGTCGAGCATGATTTTCATGCACTCGCCGCTTTTGTAGAGCGTGGTCACGTCTCTGAAGTTGATTCCCTGT
>JAFUVC010000004.1 GCA_017483785.1 Prevotella sp. | reverse complement strand
TCATTTGGTTTTTTGCCCATTTTGCAGTATCTTTGCACCTATAAATAATAAATAAGGTCAGGAAGACATCAGAATTTTTCGGAAAATTCAAGAGCGGCTACCTCTGGGGCAACCTGCTGGCGATGCTCATTGTGGCAGTGCTGCTCTTGGTCGGTGTGAAACTCGCGCTCGACATCTATACCCACCACGGCGAGAGCCTGACCGTGCCGAGCGTGAAGCACAAAAAGGTGAAAGACGCCCATCGCATCCTCGACGACATGGGGCTGGTCGTCATCGTGGGCGACACGGGCTATGTGAAGTCGCTGCCGCCCGACGTGGTGCTGGAGCAGTCGGTGGCCCCGGGCGAGACCGTGAAGTCGGGGCGAATCATCTACCTGACCGTGAACGCACTGACGACGCCCACCATCACCCTGCCCGACATCATCGACAACAGTTCGCTGCGCGAGGCCATGGCGAAACTCTCGGCCATGGGCTTCAAACTGGCCATGCCCGAGTTCATCCCGGGCGAGCGCGACTGGGTGTATGGCGTGACGGTGCGTGGCAGAAACGTGGTCACGGGCGACAAGATTTCCATTGAAGACTCGGTTGTCATCCAAGTGGGCAACGGACTGCGCGACATCACCGACTCCATCAACTACATCGACCCGATTTATCCCGAAATCGACGAAGAGGAAGAATTGGACGAATTTGAGTTGGGAATCCCCAAAAAAGAAGAGGAAACAACCACGAAAACAGTTGAGAGTTGAAAGTTGACAGTTGAGAGTTGTTAATTGAAAATTGTTAATTGTAAATTGACCGATGAACGACGAATATTTGGACGAATTGACGCTCTCCGACGCTGAAACCGCTGAGGATCAGGAACTTTATGAGCATTTCCGCTTCGTGGTCGATGCGGGACAGGCTCCGCTGCGCATCGACAAATATATGCAGGAAAAGATGCAACATTCGTCGCGGAACCGCATCCAGAAGGCTGCCGACGCTGGTTTCGTCCACGTCAACGACCGACCTGTGAAAAGCAACTACAAGGTTCGTCCGGGCGACATCATCACGCTGATGCTCGACCGTCCGCGCCACGATTCCACCATCGAGGCCGAGGACATTCCGCTCAACATCGTCTATGAAGACGACGCGCTGATGGTCATCGACAAACCGGCTGGAATGGTCGTGCATCCAGGTGCCGGCAATTTCCACGGCACACTCATCAACGCGGTGGCGTGGCACTTGAAAGACGACCCGCGATTCGATGCCAACGACCCCGAAGTGGGACTCGTCCACCGCATCGACAAAGACACGAGCGGCCTGCTCGTCATCGCGAAGACGCCCGAGGCGAAATCGCGGCTCGGCGTGCAGTTTTTCAACCACGAGACCCACCGCAGCTATCTCGCGCTCGTCTGGTGCAACTTCACCGAGGACGAAGGCCGCATCGAGGGCAACATTGCCCGCGACCCGAAAGACCGGCTTCGCATGGCGGTCTTTCCGCCCGATTCCGAGGTCGGCAAGTCGGCCGTCACCCATTGGCGCGTCGTGGAGCGGTTTGGCTACACCACGCTCGTGGAATGCAGGCTGGAAACGGGTCGCACCCACCAGATTCGCGCCCACATGCGCCACATCGGCCATCCGCTGTTCTGCGACGAGCGCTATGGCGGCACTGAAATCCTGCGCGGCCAGCGCAGCAGCACTTACAAGGCATTCATCCAGAATTGTTTCGCCCTCTGTCCGCGTCAGGTGCTCCACGCCCAGACGCTCGGCTTCCGCCATCCGGCCACGGGCGAGCAGATGGACTTCACCTCGCCGTTGCCCGACGACATGAAGCAAGTCATCGACAAATGGAAGACTTATATTCACGGCGCGGCGGGGAATGAAGAATTAATAATGAAGAAATCATAAAAATATTAGTGAGCATCATCAAAACCTGCAAAAAAGAATAACTCCAAAGAAAACGGTAATCATAATTCTAAATTATTCATTCATAATTCTTAATTTTCATGAAAAGAACCATAGCCATCGTTTGCGGCGGCGACTCATCGGAACACGACGTTTCACTGCGCTCAGCACAAGGACTTTACTCCTTTTTCGACCACGACCGCTACGAAATCTATATCGTTGATGTGAAAGGACTCGACTGGAAGGTGAACCTGCCCGACGGCAACACCGAAAAAATCGACAAAAACGACTTCTCGTTCAAACTCAACGGGAAAACCGTCTGGTTCGACTACGCCTACATCACCATCCACGGCACACCGGGCGAAAACGGCATCATGCAGGGCTATTTCGACCTGCTCCACCTGCCCTACTCCACCAGCAGCGTGCTCGTGGAGGCACTCACGTTCGACAAGTTCGCCCTGAACAACTACATGCGGGCCTTCGGCGTCAACGTGGCCGACAGCATCCTGCTCCGTCGGGGCGAGGAGAACAAATTTTCGGAGGCGGAAATCGAAAAACGGCTCGGAATGCCCTGTTTCGTGAAGCCCGTGGCCGACGGCAGCAGTTTCGGCGTGTCGAAAGTGAAGAAGGCCGACCAGATAGCACCGGCCCTGCGCAACGCGTTCATGCAGTGCTCCGAGGTGATGATTGAAAAATACCTCGACGGCACGGAAGTCACCGTGGGATGCTACAAAACGAAGGAGAAAAGCGTCGTCTTCCCCGTCACCGAGGTGGTCACGAGCAACGAATTCTTCGACTACGACGCGAAATACAACGGACAGGTCGATGAAATCACGCCGGCGCGCATCTCGCCCGAACTCACCGCCGCCCTGCAGGCCGAAACGTCGCGCATCTACGACCTCCTCCACTGCAACGGCATCATCCGCGTGGACTACATCGTCACGAAAAATGCCGACGGCACCGACTGCATCAACATGCTTGAGGTGAACACCACGCCCGGCATGACCGCCACCAGTTTCATCCCGCAGCAGGTGCGCGCCGCCGGACTCGACATCAAGGACGTGCTGACCGAGATAGTGGAAAACCAGTTTTAATCAGTTAATAGGTAATAGAGAATAGGTTATAGGTCTGATTAGTTTTTGATTGGGTATGGTGTTGAAGAGGACTAAAAGTATTTTAGAGATCAAATCCGAATCTTTTGCCGGAAGAATCATTAAATTGCATCATTATCTGAAAACAGATAAGAAAGAGTTGGTCATCTCAAAACAACTATATCGCAGTGGAACGAGTATAGGAGCAAATATCGCGGAAAGCCGGTATGCACAGAGCGATGCCGATTTTGTCAGCAAACTCAGTATTGCCCTCAAAGAAGCCAATGAAACCTGTTACTGGTTGGATTGTCTGAAAAATGCGAACATCATTGACCAGAAAGGTTATGATTCGATATACGCTGATGCTATAGAATTGGTAAAAATACTGACTTCTGCCGTCAAAACCAAAAAAGAAAACATGGGAAATCAAACCTATTAAATATTACTTATAACATATTACTTATGAATAACGTGTTCGACGAAATCCGCCCCTACGAGCCTGAAGAAATGCAGCAGGCATTCAAGGAAATGCTCGACGACCGACAGTTCAACGCCGTGCTGAAGGGGTTTGCGCCGTGGCTGCCGAAATCCGTCCGCAACGGCCTGCTGCGGCTGGCGTTCACCGGCGTGAAAACGCCGCTCGACTTCCAGAAGCGCTTCATGAAGCCCGTCGTGAAATACATCATCCGCAAACACACCGACGGCTGCACATTCAATTTTGAATGGCTCGACGGTCGGGGGAACTGCAAAGAGGCCGACCCCACACAGCGCTTCACCTTCGTCAGCAACCACCGCGACATCGTGCTCGACTCGGCCTTTCTCGACATGATGCTCATCGACAACGGCTTTCCCACAACCGTCGAAATCGGCATCGGCGACAACCTGCTCATCTACCCGTGGATCAAGCGGCTCGTGCGCATGAACAAGGCTTTCGTCGTGCGGCGCGGCCTCTCGCCGAAGGAAATGCTCCGCTCCAGCCAACTCATGAGCGACTACATCCACCACGCCGTCACCAAGAAGCGCGAAAACATCTGGATTGCCCAGCGCGAGGGGCGAGCCAAAGACTCCGACGACCGCACGCAGGAGTCGGTCTTGAAGATGCTGGCGATGGGCGGCGACATCCGCGAACTCAACATCGTGCCGCTCTCCATCACCTACGAGTTCGACCCCTGCGACTACCTGAAAGCACAGGAAATGCAGCAGAAACGCGACAATCCGGCGTTCAAAAAGAGCCGACAGGACGACCTCGACAACATGCGCACGGGCATTTTCGGCTACAAAGGCCATGTTTACTACCGTTGCGGACGGCCCGTCAATTCGTGGATTGACCAGTTGGCCGACCTGCCGCGAAAAGACTTCTACGCAGCACTGGCAGCCAAGATGGACAAGCAGATACATTCAGGATACGAGCCGTTGCCCATTCACTTTGCGGCACTCGACATACTGACGGGCTTGCCGCTGTTTCTCGACCGCTATGAGGACGACGACAAGGAGCGCTTTGAACGCTACATTGAAGGCCAGTTGAAAAAAATCACCATCCCCAATCCCGACATAGATTTCCTGCGCCATCAGATGCTGCTGATGTATGCCAATCCGGCTAAGAACCGTCTGGATGCACTGTACGGTTGAAATATATCGAGGTGTTTCAAGGAACAAGGAACGAATTACGATAAATATAAAGAAAAATGGAAATGAAAAAATATAAAAAAAGAAGAATTTGGAACTTCATTACGATTTCACTATTCACGATTCACTATTCTCTTTTCACTGCTTCTTGCACCACCGAGAACTACGACTCGGGCGACGGGCAATACAGTTACCTGCGGGCCGACTTCGTGGAAATCCACACCATTGCCCCGAAGCAGGCCGACTTCGCCCTGAGCGACGACGGCGACCGCATCGCGTTCCCCGCGCCTTTCGCCGTGCAGTGGGCCGAGAAAGCCGACACGTTCTACCGCGCCCTGCTCTACTACGACCGCAAACCCGACGGCTACACGCCCGTCAGCCTCCAGCGCGTCTATGTGCTCCAGCCCATCGCCGCCGACGAGGTCAAAAACCGGAAATTCGACCCCGTCACCTTTGAAAGCACATGGCTCAGCCCTTGCCAGACTTCATCGTCTTCCCCCCAGTCGGGGGGATTGAGGGGGGCTTACTACCTCAACCTGTCGTTCTTGATAAAAACCGGCCAGGCCGACGACAAAGATGCCATCCAGAGCATCGGCGTAATGAGCGAGGAGCGCAACGACACGCTGTGTCTCACGCTCCTCCACGACCAAGGCAACGTGCCGCAATACTACAGCACGCGCGTCTATACCAGTATTCCTTTAGACGGAACGAAGCCCGTCAAAATCACAGTCAATTCATACGAAGGCTCAGTTGTTCGAGCATATCCCGCGTCATTGCCGTGATGTCGAACTTCGGCTGCCAGTCCCACTCGGCGCGGGCGGCGGAGTCGTCGAGACAGTCGGGCCATGAGTCGGCAATCGACTGCTTCAGCGGGTCCACGTCGTATTCCATTTCAAATTCGGGCTTGAACTTCTTGATTTCAGCGAAAATCGTCTCCGGAGCGAAACTCATCGAAGCCACGTTGAAACCATTGTGGTGAATGAGGCGCGTCGGGTCGGCCTCCATCAGCGAGATGGCAGCGTGAAGCGCGTCGGGCATATACATCATGTCCATCAGCGTGCCAGCCTTAATCGGGCAGACGAACTTCTCGCCACGCACGGCCGAATAGAAAATATCCACGGCATAGTCTGTCGTGCCGCCGCCCGGAGGCGTCATGTAGGAGATGATGCCCGGGAAGCGCACCGAGCGCGTATCGACACCATATTTATGATGATAATAGTCGGAAAGCAGTTCCGTCGTCACCTTCGACACGCCGTAAATCGTGCGCGGACGCTGCACGGTGTCCTGCGGCGTCTTCACCCGAGGCGTTTCCGGCCCGAACGAGCCGATGGAACTCGGCGTGAACACGGCGCATCCGTTCTCGCGCGCCACCTCAAGAATGTTGAACAGGCCGTCGATACCGATTTTCCACGCCAAGAGCGGCTTCCGCTCCGCCACCACCGAAAGCAGTGCGGCAAGGTTGTAAATCGTGTCGATTTTGTGCGCCTTCACCGTGTCGGCAATCTGCTGGGCGTTCGTCACGTCGGCAATCGCCGACGGACCGCCGTCGCGCAATTCGCCCGTAGGCTCTGCACCGGGGATATAACCTGCCACGACGTTGTCTGCGCCGTAGCGTTTACGCAATTCACGGGTCAACTCCGAACCAATCTGTCCTGTCGATCCAATTACCAGAATATTCTTCATAAATGTGTTAGTAATATTAGTTTTTGATTTTTACGACGCAAAATTAAACAAAAAAGCACTTTCCACCAACAATTTCTCGAAATAATTTTTTCTTTTTTCGCGCTCGTATCGAAATTTTCACTAACTTTGCAGCATCAACCAAACAATTAACATCATTATGAACACCGTATCGATGAATAATTTGTGGAACTACCTGCAAGGTCTTTCCCTCACGGCCAATAACCGAAAATGGCTGGCAGACCGATTGATAGAGAATTCTACTGACTGTGCCATGTCCGACACAGAAATTAGAGAAGGGCTGAATCATGCCTTCACACAACTGAATGAACTGAAGGCTGGCAAACGTAAGTCGAGAAGCGTGGAGGAACTGCTGTATGAGCTATAAGGTAAGAACGATTGAGAATTTTGACCGTCAGGCAAAGAAATTGGCCAAACACTACGAGTCGTTCCGAAAAGATTTTGAGAAATTCCTCGATGAATTATCAGAAAATCCATTGATGGGAAAAGACCTCGGTGGAGGAATCCGAAAAGCGAGAATGGCCATCACTTCGAAAGGAAAAGGGAAAAGTGGCGGTGCAAGAGTCATCACTTATACGGCCGACGTGTTCATTCATTCAAATTCCGGGGAAATCGTTCTGCTTTCCATCTACGACAAGTCAAAACGAAGCAGCATTTCTGATAAAGAAATCAAGCTTTTAAAAGAAAGTATTTTATCTTAACCCCCAAAAGCAAATCACAACTAAAAACTATTAACTATAAACTATCAACTATAGAATTATGTACGGAAAAATGCAACAACATCTCGCACAGACCCTCAGCGAGATTCGTGAAGCAGGCCTCTACAAGGAAGAGCGCCTCATCGAGAGTCCACAACGCGCAGCCATCGACGTGGCAGGAAAAGAAGTGCTCAACTTCTGCGCCAACAACTACCTCGGCCTCAGCGACCACCCGCGCCTCATCGAAGCCTCGAAAAAGATGATGGACGAGCGCGGATTCGGCATGTCGTCGGTGCGCTTCATCTGCGGCACGCAAGACATCCACAAGCAACTTGAAGCAGCCATCAGCGACTATTTCAAGACCGACGACACCATCCTCTACGCCGCATGCTTCGACGCCAACGGCGGTGTCTTCGAACCCCTGCTCACCGACGAGGACGCCATCATCTCCGACGCACTGAACCACGCCTCCATCATCGACGGCGTGCGACTCTGCAAGGCCAAGCGCTACCGCTACGCCAACGCCGACATGGCCGACCTCGAGCGATGCCTACAAGAGGCCCAGGCACAGCGGTTCCGCATCATCGTCACCGACGGCGTCTTCTCCATGGACGGCAACGTGGCACCCATGGACAAAATCTGCGACCTCGCCGAGAAATACGACGCACTCGTCATGGTCGATGAAAGCCACTCCGCAGGCGTGGTCGGCAAGACAGGCCACGGCGTGAGCGAATTTTTCCAGACCTACGGCCGCGTTGACATCTACACCGGCACATTAGGAAAAGCCTTCGGCGGCGCACTCGGCGGCTTCACCACCGGTCGCAAGGAAATCATCGACCTGCTGCGTCAGCGCTCGCGCCCCTATCTGTTCAGCAACTCGCTCGCACCCTGCATCATCGGAGCCTCGCTCGAGGTGTTCAAGATGCTCAAGGAGAGCAACCAACTCCACGACCGCCTCGTGGAAAACGTCAACTACTTCCGCGACAAGATGATGGCACAGGGCTTCGACATCAAGCCCACCCAGAGCGCCATCTGCGCCGTCATGCTCTACGACGCGAAACTCTCGCAGGTCTATGCCGCCAAGATGCAGGAAGAAGGCATCTACGTCACCGGCTTCTACTACCCCGTGGTGCCGAAAGACCAGGCACGAATCCGCGTGCAAATCTCTGCCGGACACACCCGCGAGCAACTCGACAAGTGCATCGCAGCCTTCGTCAAAGTGGGGAAGGAACTCGGCGTACTTTCCTGATAAAATCGCTGAAACACAGCACTAACAAAAGTTAAAACTCGAACGGAAGTGTTAAGAATAGTAAAATATTTACCCTTGACGCTCCCGTTTCCACATATTTACTATAACTTTGCACCCAAATAGGCCATTTCGCAACGAAATCGGTCGAAAATTCCGTGTGAATGCACGAAAAAGTAACAGAGATAACAATAATAATTTTAAAGAAATGACAATTATGGAAAAGAAACAGTACTATTTTGCCCCTGCAGTGCGCGTGCGCCCCTTCGGAATGGCAGGCGACATCTTGGAAGATGGCGTGATTACAACCTCTCCGACCAAGGAGATGGATGAAAATGAGGCTTTCGGAAAGGAAACCGTCACCGACGAAGACCTCAACGGAGCCACCTACCAGCCCTACTCCTCCATCTGGGAAGACTAAGCCATCACTCTTAAAACATCAGGTGGGCATGACTACGCAAGCCATGACACAAGCCATTGCCGAGTATTTCAAGACACAACCCGTCCTGAAGGCTTGGCTTTTTGGTTCATTTGCACGGGGAGAGGAGCGGCCCGACAGCGACGTGGATTTGCTTGTGGCACTTGACCGGAGCAAACCCATCGGGCTGAAATTCTTCGGAATGTGGAACGAACTGGAGCAACTTTTGGGGCGGCAAGTCGATTTGGTGACAGAAGGGGCATTGATGCCCTTTGCCCATGAAAGCGCAGAACGTGACAAAAAGCTGATATATGAGAGAGCCAATTAGAGTCAGAGGAAGGCTGGAGCGAATGGAAAAATGAAAACAGTTAAACAATTCAACAAACATTTTACAATCAACATTTATAAAATCTTTTAAAACGAAAGAAAGTACCATAGTATGCAAGTAACCATTAACGGCAACATCTACCGGCAGGCACAGACCCGCGCCACAGAGCAGGGACTCAGCCTCCCGACCGTCATTGAGAACTTCCTTGTGCGCTTCATTGGCAACACCAAGGTTCAGCAAGAAACAGTTCCCGATGTCGTACTCAGCCTGCTTGGAGCCGCCAAAACCGGTGAGAAAGCGGAATTGAGCAGTCATGAAGCCTATAGTCAATATTTAGAGGAGAAATACAAATGACGAAGCTGTTTCTTGACACCAACATCGTGATGGACTTGCTGGAAAACCGAGAGCCGTTCAGCCACGATGCCGTGCGCCTCTTCACGATGGCCTACAACAAGCAAGTGCAGCTGATTGTGTCGCCGATGACCTACTCCGTCGCCTCCTTTCTGCTTCGCAAGCACGGACCAGAAGGAGTGCGCAATCTCCTCTCCAACTTCCGACGGCTGTCGCGCGTGGCAACCACCAACGAGCGCATTGTGGACGACTCACTGGCCTCGCCGTTTACCGATTTCGAAGATGCCATGCAGTATTACACAGCACTAAAAGACAAGGCCGATGTCATCATCACCCGCAACGGAAAGGATTTTGTCCATTCAAAACTACCCGTGATGACCGCCGGAGAATATCTCGCAACACTAAATGACAACAGTTAAACAAATATTTTACAATCAACATTTATAAATCTTTTAAAACCAAAACCCTGAAAGAAAGGAGAGACGAGGAACAACATGGGAGAAATCATCAAGTTTGAGACAGTACAGGACAAGATTGTGCAACTGCGTGGGCAGAGCGTGATGCTCGACTATGAGGTGGCTGCGCTCTACGGCGTGGAAACCAAACGAATCAACGAAGCAGTAAAAAACAATCCCGAAAAATTCCCGAAAGGGTACGTATTAGAGCTTGACCATCAAGAATCTACACTTCTAAGGTCGAAAATTTCGACTTTAGAAGTCGCCCAAGGCAGAGGAAAATATTCGAAGCACAACTACAAAGCCTTCACCGAAAAAGGGCTCTATATGCTCGCAACCATCCTCAAAGGGCAACGCGCGGTGGAAACCACCATCTCCATCATAGAGGCATTTGCCAAACTCAGGGAACTCTCGAGAACCATTCGGCAGATGGCGAAAAACCCCGACGAGTACCAGCAGAAATCGCTGATGCAGAAAAGCGGGGAAATCGTAGAAGACCTTTTTGGAGACGACCTGCAAACGACAGGAACCGAAACAGAAATCGAACTGATTTTCGCAGTCCTCAAACTGAGGCACACCATAAAACGAAAAAAATAATTTTAACCATCAACATTTACGAACCCTTTAAAACAAAACCCCAAAGATGCCAAAAATACTGCTCTACATTACGGCCAAAGTCATCTGGAACTTCCTGTTCTACAACACAGACTTCCATGAAAACAGGGCACACGTACACGTAGGCAAGCGGAGCACGGAAAACCTCTGCAAAATATAAAAAATCATAGAAACCATGCACAAGACAGAAGGATATTGGAACGTGAAACCCCGCATTAAGCGGCTGACATTTCCCAAACGCGGGAAATTCCAAGTAGACCTGCAAGACGGCCGATCCATCACCATGCCCGTCTCGGCATTTCCGTCGATGAAGAAAGTACCCCTCAAGGAACGGTCGCAGTGGTATCTCATGGGAGGCGGCGTCACGTGGGATTCATGCCCCGAAGTGATACACATCGAACAGATTCTCGGGAACTACCAGAAATATGCCCATGAAGCAGAATAAACAACATTTACAAACCCTTTAAAAACAAATGACAACGGAAACAAATTACAACATTAACTTTTCATGCGCACATACATGGGAGCAATGGCGTGAAATTTCTTAGTGGCAATATGACAACAAGCAAAAAATAGGAAAATAAGCACAGATGAGCGACGTTCAGAGTACCAACAAGGGTGAAATCGTGATGTATCAGCCCGACGACACCATCCGCTTGGAAGTGAGGATGGGAGAAGACACCGTGTGGCTGACACAGCAGCAAATGGCACAACTGTTCAATAAGGACAGAACCGTCATTGGCCGGCATATCCGTAACATCTATAAAGAAAAAGAACTCGAACAGAATATCACATGTGCAAAATTTGCACACATGGGAACCGAAGGCGACCAGTCCTATGAATACATGGCATACAATCTCGACGTCATCATCTCCGTTGGATACCGCGTAAAATCAGCCAGAGGGACAAAATTCCGCCAATGGGCCAACAAAGTCCTGAAAGAATACCTGCTGAAAGGCTACGCCATCAACCAGCAATTTGCCAATTTGGAGAACAAAATCGACAGCAGGTTCCAGAACCAAGAGAGCCGAATAAAACAAATTGAGACCAAAATCGACTTCTTCGTGCGTACCTCTCTGCCCCCAGTAGAAGGAATATTCTACGACGGACAGATATTCGACGCCTACGCGCAGATTATCCAATTGATCAAGCAGGCAAAACGCTCAATCGTGCTGATAGACAACTACATCGACGAAACAACACTGACCATGCTGAGCAAGCGAAAAAGCAACGTGGAGGCCACCATCTACACCACCCGACCGACACAGCAACAACAGTTAGACATACAACGCCACAACCAGCAGTTTCAGCCAGTCACCATCAAAACCTGTCGACAAAACCATGACCGATTCCTCATCATCGACGAAGAAGTCTATGCTTTCGGAGCCAGCCTGAAAGACGCAGGAAAGAAACTCTTCGCCTACATCAAAATGCAAGAAACAACAGCAGACGAACTATTAAGCATCATCCGCTGAACAAAACTTAAAAAAAATCATTTTAACCATCAACATTTACAAACCCTTTAAAAACAAATTACAACGAAACAAACAAATGACAACGGAAGCGAAATAATTACAACGGGACAAACAAATTACAACGGAAAAATAAAAACAACGAAACAAAAAACAGCGATAAAACAACAACGATAATATTTTTTTTAACAACTCAATTATTAACTTAAAAACAAAACCACAATGAAAAAAATTACAATTTTATTCGCGATGCTGGCGATGCTCTTCGTCGGCACGACAGTGGAAGTAGTGGCGCAGACGCTGGAAGTCACAACAGACCCGGCAAACCCCATCTACTACACCATCAAGAATTTCAGGTCGCAGAACTATGCAACCTATCAGGGAACTTCTACCCAATTGGGACAGAAAAACTCCCTGTCATCAGCTTCCTACTGGTATTTCATGGCGAACGGCGAAGGATTCAGCATTATCAGTGCTGCCAATCCCGAAGTGAAACTGGCTACCAACGCCAGTTTTACGGCAGACGGAGCCGTTTGGTATATCAAGGAAAATCCCCACAACTCAGGAACATGGTGCATCAGCCTTAACAGCGACCTGAGCGGTAATTGCTGGGACGATGCTAACAGTCATACGGCAGTAGGCTACTGGGCACCTTCTGGAGGCGACTACGAAGGCACATCGTGGACTTTTGATCAGGCAAACTACACCTTCGACCAGATGCAAGAACTCATCGCCCAAGAGAAGGCCTACCAGATGGAGCCATCATTCGAGAATGGCCTCGTGGTGACCGTTGGCGAAAAAGTGAGCAGCATTTCACCCGTAACCGACGCTGCCGACAACACGAAGTGGTATGTCATCACACAAATACGCGGTGGGGAAACGCCGATGTACAACGTAGGTATTGGAAGCCAGATGAAACGTACAAGTACCGGCTTCACCGTAGAAAATATCAACAACCAACTGGTGGCAGACCGTATGCAGTACCTCGTCCGTTTCATCGAGACAGGTGATAACACAGGTCTCTACCACATGCAGTTTGCCGACGGTTCGTTCATCAACAGTTCGCTGAGCACCTCTGCAAACCGTACCGATGCGGCTCCCTACGCATTTTACAACAGCAATGGCGGCAATGGCAGTTATTTCGGCTGGAACCTGAACAGCAACACTGGCAGCATTGTGGACAATAATGCCGCCGGCAACACCGTCGCATTCTGGTCCAGCGGCACGGTTAGCGGAACTGAAGACAACAACGTGTGGGGCGTCTACGAAACCACTATTGACGCACCTGCCTACACGATTACCTACATTGTGCAAGACACCAATGGCACACCCCTCTTCACCTCAGAGCCCGCGCCGACAACGCTGGGCACCACCATCACCACGCTGCCCGAGGAGTTCCAGCGTTCGGCATTCTACACCTATGATAACGTAAATGTGACCATCAGCGAATCGGGCAACACCGACGCTGTGTTCACTGCCACGCTGAAGGAAGACGCTCCCGTGAACTTCACGGCTGACACCACAGACCCCATCTATTACAACCTGAACATCCGCAGTAGTTATCTTGTGTACAACACGAGGGCCACGGGTGAAGTTACACTCCAAGAAACGAGTGAGCCCTTCAACCCCAACGCATCGTGGGCATTCATCGGCAATCCTTATGACGGATTCAAGGTAATCAACAAAGCAAAAACTCCGGACTACAACCTGACTTACACTTCAGTTGTGACAGCCACGCACTCTAATAATAACATCCAGTTCGTAGCCGCTGCAGATGCCGCACAGAAACTGTGGATCATCGAAAATAACACGAATGGTTTCGTGCTCCGCATGAAAGAAAACACCAGCATCTACTTCCACCACGATAGTCAAGGTAACTTCTTGCGTACTTGCAGCTATGGCGAATATCCTGCCGTTCACAACGATGCCGGCTCCACCATCGTCAAATCTTCAGACGACGAAGCCCTTGAAGCCATATATAACTCGATGAAAGACATGGAGTTTGGTGAGCATTTGGGACAATATTCTCTTGCAGAGGGTAAAACTTCGGAAGATGCCCAAAACCTCATTGCTGCCGTTGGTCAAGACGTAGATAGCAAGAATACGGGTAAATATGCTGAAGACTATGAGGCACTGAAAGCCCTGAACGCAGTATTGAATATGCCGAAGGACGGCCAGTTCCTGCGCATAAAGGCCACCGTTGGCGAAAAGCCTTATCTGCAAGCAGCCAACGCTGAAGGAACTATGACTTTCAGCGAGAATACAGACGGCGCAAGTCCCATTTTCTGCTACTACAATGGCAAACTGCTGGCTTACCAAAATGGTGTTGCCGTTAAAAATATGAACCAGATGAGTGCAATCGGCGGTGAATCCAGCGACATCAACTTTAAAGCCGGTATCGACGGTTCTACAAGCACTTATTCTCTGTACACCATGATTAATAAGTATGAATACTATTTAAAATCCACTGGTGTAAATGGGGAAAATGCAGATAAGAATCCTGTAAATAACATTGAAGAAAACCCCAAAAATACCTTCACCCTCGAGGAAGTGACCACGCTCCCCGTTAAGATGAACATTGTAGACGACAAATCTTACGCTACGTTCAGTGCTCCTGTGGGCGTGACGGGCGTTGAAAATGCCGACATCTACTCCATCGCCATTGAGGGCAATCAGGCTGTATACACCGAGATTGAAGGCGGTCAGGCTCCTGCCGAAACAGGTCTGCTGCTCATCGGCGAGGCCAGCACTACGGAGGCAACGATTACGCTCGGCGATGTCGACGCTACGGTTGAAACCGAGATGAAGCCCCAGATTGTTTGCATCGAGGCTGCCACTGCCAAAGAGGAAAACAAACTGTTCCTCGGCACGAAGAGCGGCAAACTCGGCTTCTACAACCTGAAGTCCGACGGCGGCAAGAGCGGCGGCTTCAAGGCTTACATCGAGAATCCCGCAGCAGCCGACGGTGAAGCCAAGGGGCTGATTCTCGTGGCCGACGGCGACGTGACTGCCATTGACAATTTGCAATTCACAAATGACAATTCGGCTATCTACGATTTGCAGGGAAGACTGGTAAATGGTAAATTGCCGAAGGGCGTGTTCATCCAGAATGGCAAGAAAGTGGTTGTGAAGTAAAAAAGCCTCTCCCCAGCCCTCTCCGAAGGGAGAGGGAGCCTGTCTCTCCCCCTTTCGGGGGAGCAGGGAGGGGGCATTAAAAAAAATCGGAATTGCCTTCGGGTGGTTCCGATTTTTTATTTGAAAAAATTTGGTTATATCCTAATTTTTTATTACTTTTGCACATTATTAGACGCTAAACCTGATATTATTATGACTAAAGTTGCTATCAAAAGTCTCAAGCAAACGGAGAAAAATGGACTTTTTTCGCTTGTTTTTGAAAATGAGGCATTCTCAGAGTTTGAAAAATTCATTGAAAAATTCAAGCATGAAGCGGATGTGTCAAGAGACCTGAATGTGATTCTTTCCTATATTGAGCAGATGGTGAATGGGGCAGGTTTTCTTGAAAGATATTTTCGTCCGGAGGGTAAAATGCGCGACAACGTCTATGCGCTTCCTGTGGTTTCGGGAAAGCTTAGGCTTTACTGCTTGCGCCTTTCGGACAGCGTCTTGATTGCCAGCGGAGGTGGCCGTAAGACCACGCGAACCTACGATGAGGATTCGAATCTGGCTGGCTATGTCATCAGTTTGCAGAAACTTGACGAGTTGATTCGCGTTGAGGTGAAGAAGGGAAATATTGTCATTGAGTCGGGTGCAATGCGTGGCATTGAAGATCAGTTTTTTGAGTTATTAGAGCTTTGAATATTTACGAGAAGGCCGTTGGAAATATTCCTTTGGAAATACGCAAAGAGACGGCATTGTCGTTCTCGGTTTCTGACAAAATACATAGTTTGTTGAAAACTGGGGGAATGACACAAAAGGAGTTTGCCCGCAGGATGGGCAAAACAGAGTCTGAGGTTTCGGTCTGGCTGTCGGGGCAGCATAACTTCACGTTGCGCACGCTGGCCCGTATTTCGGCCGTTTTAGGCGAGGATGTGGTTTCTGTGACGTGAAATAAAAGGCCTCTCCCTGCCCTCAATAAAAAAATCGGGAATTGCTTTTGGCGTTCCCGATTTTTTTGTATCTTTGCAGCGTTAGAATGAAAACGCAAGGGTGCCATGACACAGATGATTTTAAACATTTCAGATAGAAGTATCGTTCCGGGGCTTAAGAAAGTGCTAAGCCACGTCGGGGGCGTTGAAAAAGTGCAGGTTGTGAGAAACACTGCACACAAATCCTCGCGTCGGGAAAAGTTCCTCGGTGAATTTCGCGAGGCTGTCGGACAGGTCAAAGATTTCAAAGAGGGGAAAACCATTTTTGGGACTTGGGAGGACATGATGAATGAACTATGAATTCCGTCGCTCAAGGACGACTTGAGAAAACTCCGTCAAAGCCTTGAAGAAGATCCCATGCAGGGCGTTGACTTGGGAGGCGGTATGCGCAAAGTTCGCATGAGCATCAAAAGCAAAGGACGTGGAAAGGCTGGCGGTGCAAGGGTAATCACGTTTAACATCGTCGTTTCAAGTTACGATATGGTCATCGCATTGGTGTATATTTATGATAAATCAGACGCTTCAAGCGTTAAAGATGATGCCATGCGAGACATTGTGAATGAAATGGGATTGAATCTTCGGCATTAAAAAATCGGGAATTGCTTTTGGCGTTCCCGATTTTTCGTTTATTCAATTTTTATACGGAAAATATTTGCCAAACAGGCCGTTCGGGTAAAAAACTATCATTTTTTTTGGTTTTTATTTGGTTTTTATACAAAAAATCCGTAATTTTGCCCCAAATAAACATGTTTAATTTAATTTAATTTTTTTTATTTTATGGAGAAAAAAATGTATCTCGCACCCGCCATGCGCGTGCGTCCTGTGATGACAGAAACTTTGATGGAAACGGGTTCGTTCACCAAAAATCAGAATGAGCCGCTGAGCCCCGACGGCCCCATGGCTAAGCCGTACAACCCCGACGAAAACCCGTTCCACTTCAAGTCGGTGTGGGAGTAGGCTGGCGATTGCGAACCTTTTAAAACCGAAAGCCACCGAAGCCAATGGCCACGCAAGCCATGACACAGACCATCGCCGAGTATTTCAAGACGCAACCCGTCCTGAAGGCTTGGCTGTTTGGTTCGTTCGCACGGGGCGAGGAGCGTCCCGACAGCGACGTGGACATCCTTTTCGTGCCCGACCGTTCCGGCAAGCCGTTCACGCTCTTCACAATGGGCGGAATGTATATGGACTTGAAGGAACTGTTAGGCAGGGAAATCGACTTGATAGAAGATGGAACCCTGCGGCCATGGGCCGTAGGCACGGTTGAAAAAGACAAGAAACTCATCTATGAGAGAGCGAGTTAGAGACAAGGGACGACTGGAGCAAATGGGAGAATGAAAACAGTTAAACAGTTAAACAATCAATTCAACAATCAACATTTATAAATCATTAAAACCAAACGCCTATGGTCACAACGTATAGAAATCGAGAAGAAATGATTGCTGCATTCAAGCATTCCGTTGGCGCAAGAGACGCCTTTGAAGATTTGGTGAAAGGAAAAATCAGCAAATCAGAGTTCGAGAACAGAGGGTATAAACTCATGAAATTCTCCTGAAACGCCAAATGCTTCAATTGTCAATAGAATCCATCAACAGCAGAGCACCGTACAACATCCAGTTGTCCGACGACGGTTCGTTCTGCTTCACCACAGACGAGGCACAGACCTATGAAATCGGCTTCGTCGAGGACCACATGATGGCTATTGAAAACGCCTACCAGTTCTTCCTCATGCCGAAATCAGACGCCAATGAGCAAAAAGACGAAAAGATGCAACAAACTGTAACGGCCATCATTGAAGAATTTTTCAGCGCAAACGACGTCCTCCTCGACTACATCTGTGACACAAAAGACGGCAGGCAGGCTGCACGCAACCGATTGTTTCAGCAATGGTTCAACCAATACCCGAAACGCCACCTCTTCACCCTGAGAACCATGAAAGTTGAATTCGACGGCGTCACCTACTACGCATCTGCCATCATCCGCAACGATAACCCTGCATATTCCGACTGCATGACCGCCATAGACGCTTTTGAAAAAGAAATGCAAGATAAACTGATATAAACAAACGACAACAAAATCATTTTAACTATCAACATTTATAAACCATTTAAAACAAAACCACAATGAAAAAAATTACAAGTTTACTCGCGATGCTTGTGGCAATCGTCACCACAGCATTTGCACAGGATTATGCGGTGAGCATAGACAAGACACTGAAAAGCACTCATCCCAGTCGCTACAACGAAAAGGTGGGCTTCGATGGTGGCTCCGTCATCAATTTTTCGAGTAAGGTAAACGATTACATTTATCACGACCTCACCAACCGCCAGCCGCTCGTGGTAAAGGCTGGTACGGAACTCACGCCGCTTATCGGCTATCGCGGCTGGGCAATGTACGGCTATCTCTACATCGACTACAACAACGACGGCGACTTCAGCGATGAGGGCGAAACCGTTTCTCAAATGACGGGGAATGATTGGGTAGGCGGAAGCACGGAGGACAAAACCATCCCCCAATTTACCATCACTTCTACGCCGGGTACGTATCACGCCCGCTACAAAGTGGAATGGGACAACCCTGATCCCCATAACATCAATTCCGGAATTGCCGAAAATGGCGGTAGTATCGTCGACGTAATCATCGTCGTACAAGACAACATCGACACTTCCACTGCAGAGTCGAACCTCAGTAGTTGCATCTGGCCACTGCAAGAACTCTATGGCGTAACCGATGCCAGCAAAATTTCGTCGAACCACCAACAGTCCAACGAAGGCACTATTGCTGGCTTAATTGACAACATCTACAGTGGCAGCAACAATTTCTTCCACAGCAATTGGAGTGCTGGGGCAGAAACAAACGGTGTTCACGACCTTATCTACGAACTTCCCGAAGCCACCACTTCCATTCGTTTTTATATTAAACAACGCGACACTGGCACAGGTCGTCCCGAGTATGTAACAGTTTCGGGATCCAACGACGGAAGCGACTATACAAAAGTCACCGACCTCAGTATGGTTTGGGGGGGCAGTCCGCTCGACACCTATTCAGACGAAGTAACGGCTGCAACGGAATACAAATTCTGGAAATTTGAAGTGAATATTACCAACAGCACCAAGGCCACTAACGGAGCAGGCAATCGGTGGTTCTGCGTAAGTGAATGGTATGTGCTGCCTAACAATAACTCCGTGAAAGAACTCTTCGACGCCGCTAATGCCCTGCGTGCTGGCGACAATGTGAGTCAGGCTATTGAAGAGGTGAATAGTGCAAAGCAGACAGTTGACGCCGACATCGCCGCACACACGAAATACAGCGTGACCTACAAGGTGGTCGACACGAACAACACAGAGTTGAAATCCATCGCAACAGAAGTTTATGCCGGAACTGTCATCAGCACCTTCCCCGACGAGATGTATAAAAACCTTTTTTACACCTATTCGGACGTGACAGAAACGACGGTAACTGAAGACGTTATCCTAACCATCACCGCCACGCCGAAAGAAAGTGCCCCGTTCGTTCCGAGCACCAGTTTCGACGAGGCGACGTGGTACTATGCCACCATCCGCGGCTCGAAATTTATCCGTGCCGACGAGAGCCACAAAGATGCTAGCGGACGCTATCAGACAAGCAACACCAACGAAGAAACCGACGTTTACAAATGGGCATTTTTCGGAAATCCCTATTCCAACTTCTGGATTGCCAACAAAGAACACGGTGCAGGAAAATATCTGACCGCTCCCAATACCACTAATCCGACAATGGCAGAAGTGGCCGACCCCGCCAACACAGAAAATGCCAAGTGGGAGGTCATTGAAAATGGTAATGGTTTCACTCTCCGCAGCCTCACTGGAGAGCACCAATATATTAATGATAATGCAAGTTCGGGCTGTATTGGCTATTGGGTTAGCTCATGGGGTCGTGAAGACATTGGCAGCAGATGGAATCTTACGAAAGTGCCCGAGAACCAAATCACCTATATCACGGCTCTCGACCAGTTGAGCAACGACAAGGTTTACGCCATTTACAACGTAAGGGCTATGTGGAATCTGGCTGGAACTTCCCTGTCCGCCGACAAAAACGCCATCAGTGACCTTGACGAAGCCTTTACCAACCCTGGCACTCACCAGATTGCCATCGTGAACAAGGAAGGCAAGTATTACCTCTACAGCGTAACCGAGAAGAAATATCTCGCTTCTAACAACAAGCTTTATGACTCGCCGATTGAGGCCGTGAACATTGCGTCTTCAAATGCAACCTCAGGAAACTACCAGTGGTTCTTCAATTTCGAGGACTACACCGACAGGAACATCAACACGAATAGCGCTCCTGCCATTGAAATTAACTACTGGACAACCCACGACATCGGCAACATCCATGCCATTATGGAAACCTCGGCCACCTATTCGCAGAGCGATGCCCTGACAGCCTTCGAGGACTACACGCAGTGCATCACCGACTACTGCGACCTCAAGGGCATCAACTCCGACTTTACTGAGAAGATTGGCAAACTGGGCTATCCGAAAGACGGAACAGACGCCACCACTGCATTCACCGACATTATGGACAGAAATGCAAACGGCGAAAACACCGCAGAAGACTGGAGTACGTTTAAGAGCAAGTACGAGGCCCTGACGGCTACGGAAAATGTGAAAATGCCTGAAGCAGGTATGTTCCTCCGCATTAAGACGGCTCCGGCTTGGGCTAACAGCACATTCAGCGGCGAACAGCCTTATCTGATTGCCGAGAACAATAATAACAATCGTGCCGTATTCAGCAAGACGGCAGGTGAAGATGCCGCAAGCATCTGGTGCTGGTTAGAGCATGAGGGCACGAACTATCTGGTTAGCTACAAGACGGGTTATGCCGCTATTAACAACAGCAACAATTTCCTTGGTGTAGGTGAAAATGAGCAAGTCATGACCACAAACGGTACGAGCGTTGCCTTCAAACTTGCCGTCAATGGCGAGGCTGGTGCTTTTAACATCTCCTTCAACGACGGAGGACGTTGGCTTTATACGGATCCCGGCCTCTATACTGATGCAGGAAGCAACAGTAACGGTAATGGCTACAACTTCACGCTCGAGGAAGTCACCGAACTTCCCATCACACTGACCGAGGTTGACGGCTTGTATTACGCTACGTTCAGTGCTCCTGTCGACATCGTGGAAATCACGGGTGCCACCCTCCACAAGATTTCCGTCGTTGAAGACAAGTACGTGAAGTACGAGGAAGCCAACGCAACGGGTCTGCCCGCCAACACTGGCGTGCTGCTGATCAGCGACACCTCCGGCGAGGCTACGGCCACCATCGGCGAATACACTGGCGACGCTGTTGAAACCAACCTTTCGGCCCAGATTGCCTCTGTGACGGGAAGCGACGGCCTCTTCTTCGGAAAGGGTGCTGATAGCGGCAAACTCGGCTTCTTCGCTCTGGCCGACGGCATGGCCACCAAGGGCTTCAAGGCATTCGTTGCCAACGAGACTGCCGGCGGTGCGAAGGGTCTGGAATTCATCGACAACGAGGCTACGGGCATCGATTCAATTAACAATTCACAATTCACAATTGACAATGGTGCCATCTACAACCTGCAAGGCCAGAAGGTGAACAAGGCCCAGAAAGGCGTGTTCATCCAGAATGGACGGAAGGTGGTTGTGAAATAAAGGAGCCTCTCCCCAACCCTCTCCGAAGGGAGAGGGAGCCTGTCTCTCCCCCTTTCGGGGGAGCAGGGAGGGGGCATAAAAAAAATCGGGAATTGCTTTTGGCGTTCCCGATTTTTTCGTTTCCCGCTCTTCGCATTCTGAAAAAAATCGGGCAAAAATTTGCAAAAACTAAAATTAAGTTGTATATTTGCAGAAATATTTAGAATGAATTAACCCTTTTTATTAACAACTAACCCGTAAAATTATGAAGAAAATTACCTCAGTAATTGCCCTGATGCTGCTGTTTGCAGTATCGGCAATGGCGCAGAAGACGGTAGATTGGACGACCATGTCGCCCTTCAATCCGGACGACAACGCCAGCTGCTATTATGTGGGTATCCAGACTCCGGGAACGGAGGCCAACACCTACACGATGACGGCATTTGCATTCTGGTCAACGACCGGCTACGGTGCAGCGGCTCGCTACACGGCCATCTGTACGGAAGCCCCGACGGCCGACAACGGCTGGAAAGTTCCCGAAGAGGCCGTGCTGGCTGTTTCGCTCGAGAACCCCGCCCCTGTTGACATCTTTGGCGAAGGCGGCGAAGGTTACATCGACTACACGCTGAGCGAGGGTATCGAACTGACGGGCAACACCACTTATTATATGGTGTTCCTCGAGAGCGACGCCCCCGACGACGGCAGTTATCAGTCTGGCCCGCAGCGTATCCGCCTGAAAAAGGCCGCTCCCTATCCTCCGGGCGTGATGATGGGCAACGGCGTGATGCTCACCAGCCAAACGCCCGGCTTCAAGGCCACGCTGGAGACCGACGCCATCTACACCGTTTACTACGAGTGTATCGATGCCGTTGACAACATTATGATTACCTCCGGCACGTTCGAGAACGTGATCGGCACGATTACGCCTCCCGAACTGGAGGGCTACGAATTCGGCCGCGCCATCAACGCCGAGACCGACGAAGAAGTTGACCTGAGCCAGAACATCGAGGCCGACATGTCGCTGACGCTGTACTACAACCCGCTCTTCGACGTGACGTTCCGCATTGTCGATGAGAAAGGCAACGAACTGGCCACTGCCGTGCAGCCCGCCGCCTACAGCAAGACGGTGACGGAAATGCCCGAGGAACTTGACTTCAGCGAGTTCTACGACTACAGCGAAATCAGCAAGGTGGTTGAAGGCGAAGGCACCGTTGTGGAAGTGACCGCCACGATGAAGGAGAACCCCATCTTCAAGTTCAGCCCGAGCGCAGAAGACAAGGCCACCTACTACACCGTGACGCTGAAGAACCAGGCCTACGTGGTTTACAACGAGGCCAGCGAAGATCCCGACTACAACCTCTCGCTGGAAGGCACGAATCCCGACAACGAGACGGCCCACTGGAAGTTTATCGGCAACCCCTATGCCGGCTTCACAATCATGAACGAGGCCGCCGGCTCGCTCATCCTCGGCTCGCCCGACCCGAGCGACGACGGCAACACGGGTGGCAGCACCCTCGCCAAGATGGCCGATGCCGGTACGCAAGACTTCGAGACATGGTTTGCCTACTCAAGTTCGCACATTGAGGGCGGTTTCTACCTCTTCAACAAGTCGTACTACGACGGCGGCCAGGCCCTGAACATGCGCAACAACAAGGTGGCCTACTGGACCACAGGCTTCGACAGCGGTTCCACGTTCAAGGCTTATCAGGTGCTCACCGGCGAGGAGCAACTTGCCGAGGCACAGCATCTGCTTGAAGAACTGACCGCCGGTGCCAACGAAGTGCAGATTGGCTATCCGACAGCCGACGCCCTGAGCGCATTCCAGAAGGCCGTCAACGACGCTGCCGAGGCACTCAAGAACGGTGGCGACGACAAGACCGTTGCCGACAACCTCAGAGCAGCCATCGAGGCTGTGAAGTCGCCTGCCAACACCAACTACACGCCGCGTACTGATGTCTATTACACCATCACCAACGCACGCGGCTCGATGGTTTACGACCCCGAGCACGCTGAAGACCTCGACGGCGACGGCAACGAATTCCTCTGGTATTCCAACAGCCTCGACAAGGACAACGCCAACCATCAGTGGGGCTTCATTGAGGTGAGCGGCATCTATTATATGTATAATGTGGGTAAGAAGCAGTTCGCCGGCGTAACGACCAGCAACCCCGGAATTGAAGGCAAGAACTTCTTCTCGAACGGCACTTGGATGTTCTCGAATGCCCCGTCGTCGGTGACGCTCGACGCAGGCGACAGCGACTGGGTGCCGACGCCTAACGTGCGTGTACGCGCCACTTCGTCGGTAACAGGTTCCACCTACACGATGTCGGTCAGCACCAGTTACACGGGCCCGATTATCACCTACGATGCAGTGAACGACGGCGGTGTGCCGATGACCTTTGGCCTCGCCACCTCGGAACAAGACGAAGAAGTGACCGCAGCCATCGAAGAACTGCTCAACGACATCACTCCGTTCAAGGAAGGTCTTGAAACGGCCATCAACGCCGCCAACGACTACCTGAACTCGCTGGCCGACTATCCTATCGGCAGCAACCTGAACGAATACACCCTGAACGGCGACCAAGACGCACTCGCCAAAGCCATCGCAGACGCTGAAGCCGCTCTGGCCGACGAGAACGCCACGAAGGAAAGCCTCTCGGCAGCCCTCGCAGCCATCAACGAAGCCAAAGATGCCCTGACGCTGTCGCTGAATATGCCGCAGGCCGGTATGTTCCTGCGCATCACGAGTACGCACGGCACCTACGTCAGCGGTACGGAAAGCGACTTCACCGCAGGCCGCCTGAGCCTCAGTGAAGAAGCCGACATCAGCACCATCTTCTACTTCGACGGCGAGAAACTGCTGAACTTCGACACGGGCGTCTATGCCAACGGTCGCGATGTAGGCGAAATCGGCGGTGAAGGACTCACCTACACCTTCCAGGAAAGCACCATCGCCGCAGGCACGGGCAGATATGCCATCCGCTTCAACCCCGACGGCAATTCCCTCCGCTACCTCTGGGCTTGGGATTCCTCGAGAGGCCACACCGACCAGAACGGCTCCGATGCCGACAACTGCGTGTTTACCCTCGAAGAAGTGACCGAACTGCCCATCACGATGACTGAATACGACGGCGTATTCTACAGGGCATTCAGCGCTCCTGTGGCCATTTCGAGCGTCAACGGCGCCAGCGTCTGCACGGTTATCGCCAATGGCGACAAGTTCCAGGCCGGACGACTGGGTTCCACCGCCATTCCTGCCAACACGGGTGTGCTGCTGATTGCCGAGACCGACTATGTCACGGCAACCATCGGCGAGGCCGCCGGAGCCCTTGAAACCGGCTTGCAGCCGCTTCTCGCCACACAGGCCGAGCACGAAGGAATGTTCTTCGGCGACTCCGAGGGCAAGATTGGCTTCTGGCCCCTCACCGACACAACGGGTGGCTTCACCGCCTACTTCGAGGGAACTGAAGGCATTGAACTGGAAGGAATCATCGACGGCATCAAGACCATTGACAACGAACTGATGAACAACGGCGCCATCTACAACCTGCAAGGCCAGAAGGTGAACAAGGCCCAGAAGGGCGTGTTCATCCAGAATGGACGGAAGGTGGTTGTGAAATAAAAGCCCCCTCCCAACCTCCCCCGATTGGGGGAGGAGCAATAAAAAAATCGGGAAATGCTTTTGGCATTCCCGATTTTTTTGTATCTTTGCAAAAAATAAGTGAAGGATGACATTAGACAACAATATGGAAACGACAATTTTCAATCCCATGCAAGTACATCTGCTACAGATGTTTGCACTCGACGACAGCAAAGACGGCCTCGCCGAGTTAAAAAATGTATTGTACCAACACTATTCAACCAGACTCAATGACAAACTGAACAACTTATGGCTCTCGGGCAAACTGAGCCAGCAGCGACTCGACGAAATCAACCAGATGGATTTACATCAAAAAACTAATTAAGCAAATGAAAATCGTCCTCGACACAAACTGCCTCATCCAGAGTCTTCCAATGCAAAGCCGCTACCATGCCGTATGGCAATCCTTTGTCGAAGGAAGAAACACGCTGTGCGTGTCGAACGAAATCATCGAGGAATATCTTGAAATACTTCAACGGCTTTTCGATTTTGAGACGGCAGAACTGACTGTCAAGACGATTCTCAACAGCCCATTCGTAGAAATGATCACCCCATACTACCGTTTCCATCTGATTGAAGCCGACCCCGACGACAACAAGTTCGTCGATTGCGCATTTTCAGCCGGTGCACGGTATATCGTCACCAACGACCGCCATTACGAAGTTCTGAGAAGAATACCATTTCCTCACATAGACATCATTGCTTTGCATGATTTTCACCAACTTTTAGGACAGAACAATTAAACAATCAACATATTTATCAACATTTACAAACCCTTTTAAAACCAAACCACAATGAAGAAAATTACAAGTTTATTCGTCATGCTGCTTATGGCAGTGATGACTGTGGGGGCGCAAACCGTCATCAGTATTGGTGCGTCAACAGGTACGTTCTACAACGGAGCGACAGAAGCACCTGTTACGAGTTCAAACCAGTACTTGAACAGATGGGTGTCTTCCACCACACCTGCGCTGACATTCTCGTGCAGAAACGGCAACATGGTTGTCAACAACACGTTGCCCACAGCGACGCAGTTTAACCTGCACACCGATCCGAGCAACTACACGTTGTCGTATCCTGACGGTAAGATTCTGTCTTACACCATCAAGGCCTACGTCACCAACGCCGGTTCCATCAACGGAACAGATGTCTCTACCGACCCCGACAACCCGACGGAAATCACGGTTTCGGACATCAACGCCACGACGGCAACGCTGGTCATTGCCGGCACGTCGAACCCGTGGATGTACATCACGGAATTCACCGTGACGGTGGAAGAGCCCTCGAAAGAGCAATTTGAAGCCTCTCAAAAGGCAAATTCGTGGTTAGAAGTGATGCACGGCCAGACGCTTGTCGCCGACGCTTCCAACTACATCTCCAACGCGAAGCAAAGCGACGAAGGCACCTATGCTGCCCTGCTCGACAACGACAATTCTACCTACTTCCACTCCGCATGGGGCGGCTCGGCAGCATCAATGACAGGTCACGACCTGCAGGCTCGCCTGCCCGAGGCTGTGGAAAAATTCCACATCTACTATGTGACGCGCAGCACGGGTACGGGCTATCCCACTGCCTTCCGCATCGACGGCAGCAACAATGCCGAAGACTTCTCGGAAGCAGGCGGAACGGGATGGACTGAAGGCGTCGGTTCCCTCTCTGGCGACCTGCCCGAAGGTGCCACGAAAGCCTATATGTCTGACGCCATTGAACTGGCAGATGCCTATCAATACCTGCGTTTCGTGCCGACCATCGGCAACAACCAAGACCAAAACTGGTTCTGTCTCGCAGAATTCTGGCTCCTGCCCTCTAACGAAGAGTTCGACGCCGCCATCGACTATTTGAAGAACCCGAAGTCGGCCCTTGACCTGACGGCAGAAGACATTGCCAAGATCAACCAGATTGACGAGGCCCTGAAGAGCACGACGATTACAGTGACCTATGAACTTTGGGACAATGGCTCGAAAGTGAACAGCATTGAAGTGCTGCAAGGCAAGAACAGCGCGGTCAACGTGCCCACAGACCTGACGAAAGGCTACAGCAGCATGGGCTACGACTTTACGACCAGCGGCACCATCGGCACCTCTGACTGCACCATCGAAGTTTCGGCCACGCCGAAGGAAGGCGTTGTCACCGACCTCGCCAACCTGAGCAACGACAAGGCATATCTCCTCACCACATCGCGCGGAACGCTCGGCACCAACGGCACGCAGATGGTATCGACCAACGGAACCAGTTACTCGGCCAGCGACTTCGCCATCATCTACTGCGAATACGATAGCAACTACTACCTCTGGAGCATTGCCGACAGCAAGTGGGTGAAGAACCAAGAGCAGCCCGCCCTCACCACTGAAGTGGCCGAGGCAGGCACGCTGACATTCGACCCCAGCGGACTTGACAAGCCGCTGTTCTTTATGGGTATGGGAACCAACGGCGTGAACGTTGCCGGTGGCTATGGAACGGGTATCGTCGTGAACTCTTGGACAACCCGCGACGACGGAAACAAGTATGTCATCAAGGAGAATGGCGACTTCGACTCCACGGAGCCCATCGCGGCCCTCGATGCCTATTTCAACCCTGCTTACACGATTACCTACGTCGTGAAGAATGCCAACGGAGAAACCCTCTTCACCTCTGAGCCCGTGGGAACAACGGAAGGTGCTACCATCACCACGCTGCCCGCAGAGTTCCAGCGTCCGGCATTCTACACCTACAACGAGGTCAGCGAAACCCTCAGTTCGGCCGAAACGACGATTGAGTTCACCGCCACGCTGAAAGACGACGCTGTGTTCCAGTTCACGGCAGACACGACGGAACCCGTCTGGTACAACCTGACGATTCGTCCCGACAACAGTGCGGATACAGCCTATCCCACCTTCGTGGAGGGCGGCGACCCCAACGTGACGCTTCCGGGAACCCTCGCCGAAGACGAGACCACGCAGTGGGCCTTCATCGGTGAGCCTTATGCCGGATTCCAAATCGTGAACAAGGCCGCCGGCACTGATCTCGTGCTCGGTTCTGCAAACGCTGCCGACGACGGAAACACCGGTGGAAACACCTATGCCACGCTTGCCACTCCGGGTTCACAAACCTACGAACTCTGGACGGTAACGGCCAGTTCTATTGCCCAAGGCGGCTTCTTCATCAACAACGCTGAAGGTCAGTACCTCAACCGTCGCAGCAATGCCAACTTGGCTTACTGGACAGGCGGTCACGACGTCGGCTCTACGTTCACAGCCACTATCGTTCCGACAGACGAGGAACTTTACAACCTACTCCTTGCCCTGCTCGAAACTTATGAAATCGGCGAAGACCTGAACCAGTATCAGTTCACGGGCGAATACGAGGGCTATGGAACCCAAGAGATTGACAATCTGAAGACCGAGGGCTATACTCCCGCAAATCTCGAGGCCGTGAAGGCTATGTTGGAATCCATCGCACTGAATATGCCCGAGGCAGGCACGTTCCTGCGCATCTTCTCCGTGGCTCAGAACGGCTATGTCAGTTCTACGGAAGGTCAGGAAGTGCAGCCCGACCTCGCGGGCGGCACCTACGCCAAATTCTACACCACGACGGGTACGGCCGACGAGGCTGCCACCATCTGGTTCTTCGACGGCACGCACCTGCTCAACTATGCTACAGGTCTCTACACCAAGGGTGTTCAGGCTGCTGAAGTTGGAGACGAAAGCGGCGACGACATCACATTCTCGGAAGCCACCAACGGCGTAGGAATGTACTGGATTAAGCCCTCGAGTGCCAACTACTGGTTCGGCGGTGCTCCCACGGTTGACAGATGGTCAACTCCTGCCACCAACCTCAACACGCGCTTCACGCTCGAGAAGGTGACCGAACTGCCCATCACGCTGACCGAGGTTGACGGCAAGTACTACGCTACGTTCAGCGCTCCCGTCGATATTGAAGGAATCATCGGTGCTGACTTGTATAAGGTGACCGTAGATGGCGACAAGGCCAAGTACGAGGATGCCGAAATGACGGGCGTTCCCGCCAACACGGGTGTGCTGCTGATTGGCACCAGCGAAGAGGCTACGGCTTTCGTCGGCGAATACACCGACAATGTGGCTGAAACTGGCCTGTCGGCTCAAATCAGCTCTGTCAATGACTACGACAACCTGTTCTTCGGTTTGAACGACGAAAATGCTCCCGCATTCGTCAAGACCTACTCGGAAACGGGCGGCTTCAAGGCATTCATCAGCAGCAGCGACGCTGGCAGTGAGGAAGTTCTCAACCTCGTTGATGCAGATGATGAAACCAACGGCATTGATGCAATTAACAATGGACAATTGACAAATGACAATTCGGCCATCTACAACCTGCAAGGCCAGAAGGTGAACAAGGCTCAGAAGGGCGTGTTCATCCAGAATGGACGGAAGGTTGTCGTGAAATAAGGGGCCTCTCCCCAACCCTCTCCGAAGGGAGAGGGAGCCTTTCTCTCCCCCTTTCGGGGGAGCAGGGAGGGGGCAATAAAAAAATCGGAACTGCTTGCGAGCGGTTCCGATTTTTTATGTGGAAGGGGAAAATACGAAAGTTACATATAGCCCAGCCAGCGCAGGATGTCGTTGAGGTTGGCGACGACCATGAGCAGGATGAGGATGCCGAAACCGACGTATTCCGCGCGAATCATGAAGTTTTCCGACGGTTTGCGCCCCGTCACCATCTCATAGATGAGGAACAGCACGTGGCCTCCGTCGAGTGCCGGAATGGGCAGGATGTTCATGAAGGCGAGGATGATGGAGAGGAACGCCGTCATCAGCCAGAACATGTGCCAGTCCCAAACGGGCGGGAACAGGCTGCCGATGGCACCGAATCCGCCGAGCGACTTCGCTCCGTCGGACGTGAAGAGGTATTTCAGGTCGCCAACGTAGCCGCCCAATACGTTCCAGCCGTACTTCACTCCGGCGGGAAGGCTCTCGAAGAAGCCGTAGCTGACCTTCGTGGGCTGGTAATAGTTCAGCAGGCTGGTCATGCCCACGCCGAGTTGGAGTTCGGGGGTGAGGACGACGGTTGCGGTATCGGCTTCCTGGTGTTGCGTGTCGGGTGTTGCGTGCTGGAAGACGACGACGGCGGTGCGCAGGCGCAGACTGTCGGCCTCGTTGGCGGCCACGGTCATCTGGTCGGCCAGTCGGCCGGTTTGCTCGGTAAATTCGTTCCACGAGTCCACCGCCGTTCCGTTGATGGCCAGCAGTTTGTCGCCCTTTCGGATTCCAGCCTTTGCCGCCGGCGAATTGGGCAGCACGCTGTCGATTTCAGCGGGAATAAACGGGCGGCAGAAGTTCGGCGTCGATTTCAGCATTCCGAGCAGGTTGATGTCGCCCGGCAGGTTGAGCGTCATGGGCTGTCCGGCGCGGATGATGCGAGCCTGCTTGGCCTCGCTGATGTCGCGGAAGAGGTCGGCCGAGAAGTCCTTGAAATCGCCCTTTTCGGTGCCAAGGAGGATGTCGCCGTCGCGGAAGCCGTAGTTTTTGGCCTCTTGGTTGAACTTCATGCCCATCGTCATGTCTTTCACGGCGATGTATTCGTCGCCCCATGTGTAGAGTACCATCGAGTAGATGAACAGCGCGAGCAGGAAGTTGACCAGCACGCCGCCAATCATGATGAGCAGTCGCTGCCACGCGGGTTTCGTTCGGAATTCCCACGGCTGTTCGGGCTGTTTCATCTGTTCGGTGTCGAACGACTCGTCAATCATGCCCGAAATCTTGCAATATCCGCCGAGCGGCAGCCAGCCGATGCCGTAGGTCGTGTCGCTCTTTTTCGGTTTCCATTTGAACAGGCTACCCTTCCATTTTCCGATGCTGGGGTCAAAAAACAGGTAGAATTTCTCGACGCGCACGCCGAAAAGTTTCGAGAAGAAGAAGTGTCCGCCCTCGTGGAGCAACACGAGCAGCGAAATGGCCAGAATGAACTGGAGCATTTTAATCAGAAATATTTCCATAGAGATAAAAAATTTACATACACATAATAAATAATAGGAAAGATCCTACAACTAACGAAAACTTTAAGCCTAAAGCATTGGAAATGAGCATAAAAGTGGACAACTGCATATCGGTTTGCCCTTGTTCCAAAGCCGAGATATACTCACGTTTTTTTCCGATACGCTCACCCAATTCTTTTTGGGTCAACTTCTGGCGCTTTCGCTCGTCTCTCAAAATCTCGGCAAAATACCATGCTTCAGCCTTTGCTGCAAATTCTTTGCGCGATGCCGACCCCACAGGACCATACTTTTCGGTCAGTCGGTCATCAATTTTGGGCAATTTCGCCCATTTTTCATCACTAATCTTTATCATAAGCTATCCTCCCATTCTTTGAGTAATTTTTCGGCTTTTTTAATTTCTGCCCGAAATTGGTTAGAACTTTTTTCCATGAAAGAATTGAGTATCACCATCCGTTTACATTCTATAAAGCTATCGGCATCAATGGCAAAAAGCACTGTCCGGTATTGGTTATTGCCCAAAGAAACTCGCATTTCATAAAACTCAGTTTTTTCTAAACGTTTGACGAATTTTGTGCTGACGACATATTTCGTGAACATGATTTCAAATACATAATCATATTTTTCCCTAACCTTCAAAGGCAAATTCTGATAGTATTCATCAAATTCTTTCGTATATGTCGCTTCTCTTATTCTTTCAATCATGCCGCAAAAGTAATATATTTATTCCGTATAACCAAATATATTGTAAGAAAAATCTTACTTTTTAATATATTTTACTGAATGATAAGTTCCTTCGCGATTCGCCGAGCCTCGGCATCGGTTTCGAGATAGGTTTCGAGCGTCGGATTCGCGCTGAAAGTGGCTCGCTGCATGGTTTCGGCGATGACGTCGGCCATTTGCGGGAACGAGCATCGGTCTTGGCGGAAGGCTTCGTTGACCACTTCGTTGGCGGCGTTGAGGATGCAGGGCATGTTTCCGCCTCGGCCGATGGCCTCGTAAGCCAGCGCCAGACAGCGGAATTTCGCCATGTCGGGCTCGAAAAACTCCAAAGTACGGCTCTTGAACAGGTCGAGGCGCGATTCGTTGAGATGGAGCCGCCCGGGGAACGAAAAGGCGTACTGGATGGGCAGTTTCATGTCGGGCACGCCGAGTTGCGCCTTCACCGAGCCGTCGATGAACTGCACGGCGCTGTGGACGATGCTCTGCGGATGGATGAGCACCTCGATTTTCTCGGCGGGAATGCCGAAGAGCCAGCGCGCCTCCATCACCTCGAAGCCTTTGTTCATGAGCGTGGCGGAGTCGATGGTGATTTTCGCGCCCATGTTCCACGTGGGGTGGCGGAGCGCATCGGCGGCCGTGACTTTCGCGAGTTCGTCCATCGCCATTTTCCGGAACGGGCCGCCCGAGCAGGTGAGCAGGATTTTCTCAACTTCGTTGTCGCCCTCGCCCACCAGACACTGGAAAATGGCCGAGTGCTCGCTATCAACGGGCAGAATCGGCACGCGATTTTCCTGCGCCAACTGGCAGATGAGTTCACCGGCCACGACGAGCGTTTCCTTGTTGGCCAGACAGATTTTCTTACGCGCACGAATGGCGTGAATCGTCGGTTCGAGGCCCGAAAATCCGACCATCGCCGTGAGCACCATGTCGATGGGTTCGGCCTCGACGATTTCGTTCAGGGCCTGCCGTCCAGCATAGACCTTGATGTCGGGGCGGTCGGCGAGCAGCGCGTTCAGTTCTTCGTAGCGGCTTTCGTCGGCCACGACCACGGCAGCCGGATTGTACTGCCTAGCCTGTTGCGCCAGCAATTCCACGCGACTGTTGGCCGTCAGCGCGTAGATTTCGTAGCGGTCAGGGTGCTGACTCACCACGTCGAGCGCCTGAGTGCCGATGGAGCCGGTGGAACCGAGTATGCAGATAGATTTCATGAGTGATTTTCCGTTTTTTATAGTTCAAGCAGACCGTCGGGAATGCTCATCTTGATTGTTTTCGAGGCGACATCGACTTCCTCGATGAGGTCATCGGGGGCTGGAATGAGCAGGCGACGGCCGTCGGGCGTGTCGATTTCAAAGAGCGTGTTGATGGTCGAGTTGTCAACGGCGGCAACGGTGCCCACAGGCTGGACGTCGGCGGCATTGACGATGCTGAACCCCACGATTTGCGCCCACGAGAGTTCGTCGTCGGGCGTGTCGGCCTTGCTCCGCTCGAAGAAGACGTCGCAGTTGGTGAACTGCTGAGCCTGCTCCTGCGAGTCGATGTCGCAAAGTTTCAGCAGGGCGGTTTCGTCGCTGCGAAATCGGTATTCCTCGATGAAAAACGGCACGAGCAGCCCCTCCACCTCGATGATGAGGTAGTCGCTGTCGGTGCGGTCGAACACGTCGTCGGTGAACATGAAGTTCATTTCGCCTTTCACGCCGTGGGGCTTGCCGATGCGGCCGATTTTATAGACATCGATTGATTTCACAATTTGACAATTTCACGATTTGACGATTTGACGATTTGACGATTTACTATTTCACGATTTACAGCCTTTATTCTTCAACTCGCGTGATTTTTGCTCCGAGTGCGTTCAGGCGACCTTCAATGTTCTCGTAGCCGCGGTCGATTTGGGCGATGTTGGCGATGTGACTCGTGCCGTTGGCCGACATGGCGGCGATGAGCATGGCGATGCCGGCGCGGATGTCGGGACTGGTCATGCGACGGCCGCGAAGCTGAATTTTCCGGTCGTGACCGACGATGACGGCGCGGTGAGGGTCGCAGAGGATGATTTGCGCACCCATGTCGATGAGTTTATCGACGAAAAACAGGCGGCTCTCGAACATTTTCTGGTGGATGAGTACCGTGCCGCGAGCCTGCGTGGCCACGACGATGAGCACCGAGAGCAAGTCGGGCGTGAGTCCGGGCCAAGGCGCGTCGGAGAAGGTCATGATGGTGCCGTCGATGAACGATTCCACGGCGTAGTGCGGCTGTCGCGGAATGATGAGGTCGTCGCCATCGACCTTGATTTTGATGCCGAGTCGGCGAAACACGTCGGGAATGATGCCGAGGTTCTTCAGCGACACGTTTTTGATGGTGATTCCGTCGCCCACCATGGCCGCCAGGCCGATGAACGAGCCCACTTCAATCATGTCGGGCAGAATGGTGTGTTCTGCGCCGTGAAGCGCGGCCACGCCCTCGATGGTGAGCAGGTTCGAGGCAATGCCGCTGATTTTCGCGCCCATCTGGTTGAGCAGATGGCAGAGTTGCTGAATATAGGGCTCGCAGGCGGCGTTGTAGATGGTGGTCGTGCCCTTGGCGAGCACGGCGGCCATGACGATGTTGGCCGTTCCCGTCACCGAGGCTTCGTCGAGCAGCATGTGGCAGCCTTTCAGGCGTTGAGAGGTTTCGATATTAAAGACATTTCGCTCTTCATCGTGCCTGAATTTCGCCCCGAGGTACTTGAACCCCAGAAAATGGGTGTCGAGGCGGCGGCGACCGATTTTGTCGCCTCCGGGCTCGGCCACGACGGCCTTCCCGAAGCGTCCGAGCAGCGGGCCGATGAGCAGCACCGAGCCGCGCAACGCGGAGCACTTGCGAATGAACTCGTCGCTTTGCAGGAAGTCGAGGTTCAGCGCGTCGGCCTTGAACGTGAAGTCGTTGGGGCCGTTTTTCGCGACATGAACGCCCATGTCCTTGAGCAACTGAATCAGGTTTTTCGTGTCCAGAATGTCGGGAATATTTTTGATGCGGACTTCTTCGCCCGTCAGCAGCACGGCACTGATGACTTGCAGCGCCTCGTTTTTCGCGCCCTGCGGCGTGATGGTTCCCTTGAGCCGCTTTCCGCCTTCGATGATGAATGATTCCACTTTTTTGTTTTTAGATAATAGTTAATAGGGAATAGTTGTGATTACCCTTGGGGGTTGAGGGGATTTTTCGGGGGAATTACGGGCGTTTTTTGCGCTTGACCGCCGTGCGCTGCTCGAAGTCTTTGGCATCGACTTTCTCGAATTTAAACTGGTCGGGGTCGATTTGTATTGCGCCGTCGGTGAATCGCTCGAGGTCGCTGGCCACTTTTGCGTTTTCGGCCGAGCCGTGGCTCCACTGCACAAGATTTCGCTTCATCTGGTTGGCCGTCATGCGCACGAGTTCGGCGCGACTTTTGCCCTCGGGCATGGTTTTCAGTTTCTCGAACAGTTCGAAAAGCATGTTTCCATAGTGCCTGACGGGAATGTCCTTCATCGGATAGGCCATGGGCTCGGGCTTGTTTTTCATGCGCTGCGCCCCGCTGATGTCGTAGGGCCAGTCGATGTCGAGTTGGAAATTGCTCATCAGCGCGAGGTGGTCCCAGAGTTTCTGTTCGTATCCGGCGTTGCCTTTGTCCTGCGGCACCATGCGCTTCATGATGCCGACGATGGCCGTCGCACAACGCTGACGCTCGGCCTTGTCGGGCACGGCGACGGCGTAATCGACCATGCACTGGATTTCGCGGCCGTATTCGGGCAGCACCAGTTTTTCGCGTTGCGTGTTGTAGTCTAATCCTTCGATATTCATGTTTCGGTTTGATTTGAAGCCTCCCCCAACCCCTCCGAAGGGAGGGGAGAACTATTATTTATAATGTTCAATATGTTTTTCGCAGTTTTCGCCACGAAATCCTTCAGATAGAACGGCTCGAAATAGGCCACATCCTCGAATTTCCGGTCGAAAAACTTTCTTTCGGCCAAGGGGAACATCCACCGCGCCAGCGGCTCGATGCCGTCGATGAGGCGGGCATTCGGATGATTGATGGTTTCCATGCACTTGGCTGCGCCGTTTCCGAAGAAATAGACGGGTCGCTCGTCGAGAAACGCCTTGTAGGTGTCGCCATCGACAATGTCGGCCTGCGTCGGGCGGATTTGGCGCAGCGAGCGGTCGTAGAGCGCGGCATAGACCTCCATGCGGCGCGCGTCGAGCATCGGACAGAGCAGCGCGTCGTCCTCCGTCACTTTTTCCTGCAAAAGCACCGGCACACAGAGCAATTCCAGCGTGGGAACGCTGATGAGCCGTGCGTCGCGACCGTAGCAGATGCCTTTCGCCGTGGAAACGCCGATGCGCAGCCCCGTGTAGGAGCCCGGCCCGCCGCTGACGGAAACGGCGTCGAGCGTCATCAGTTGCGAGTCGATGTAAGACAACGCCTCGTCGATGAAGACTCCCGACTTCACGGCGTGGTTCGGGCCTTCGTGGTCTTCGCGCTCAAACACGCACAGACCGTCTTTGCTGACGGCCACCGAACAGACATTCGTACTGGTTTCTATGTGTAAAATACAGGCCATGATGAAGATTTCTTCAGAAATAACGTGCAAAAATACTCATTTTTCGTTGGATTTTTGTACTTTTGCAGAAATTTAACGCATAAAATTGTATATGATACTCTCAATGACGGGTTACGGCAAGGCCGTCGTGACCTTTAACGACAAGAAAATCAACGTGGAGGTGAAGTCGCTCAACTCCAAGCAACTCGACCTCACGACGCGCGTTGCGCCGCTCTATCGCGAGAAGGAAATGGAGATTCGCCAGATGGTGGCGAAGGCCGTGGAACGGGGCAAAGTGGAGTTTACGATATTGACCGAGAAGGTGGGCGGCGACGCCGCCCGAATCAACGTGTCGCTGGTGGAGAACTATTATCGGCAGTTGCGCGAAATCGCCGCTGCGACGGGCATTCCCGAGCCGGAAGACTGGCTTCAGACGCTGATGCGCATGCCCGACGTGACGACGCGCACCGAGGCCGAAATGCTCAGCGACGAGGAGTGGGAAGTGGTGCGCAAGGCCGTTCAGCAGGCCCTCGACGCGCTCACCGACTTCCGCCGGCAGGAAGGTGTCGCGCTGGAGCGGAATTTCGCCGAGAAAGTGGATAACATCGAGCAACTGCTCGCCCAGATTGAGCCTTTCGAGAAGCAGCGCGTCGAGAAAATCCGCCAGCGCATCGTGGAAGGCCTCAACAGCATTCCCGGGGCGGAGTACGACCAGAACCGGCTGGAGCAGGAACTCATCTATTACATCGAAAAACTCGACATCAGCGAGGAAAAACAACGGCTGACCAACCACCTGCAATATTTCCGCGAGACGATGGCCGAGGCGCAGTCGCAGGGCAAGAAACTCGGTTTCATCGCGCAGGAAATGGGCCGCGAAATCAATACCACAGGCTCGAAAAGCAACATGGCCGAGATGCAGAACATCGTCGTCATGATGAAAGACGAGTTGGAACAGATTAAGGAACAAGTATTGAACGTTTTATGAAGAAAGGAAAACTAATCATCGTTTCGGCGCCGTCGGGCAGCGGAAAATCGACCATCGTGAACTGGCTGATGACGGAGCATCCCGAACTGAAACTGGCTTTTTCGGTGTCGTGTACGAGCCGTGCGCCGCGCGGAGAGGAGAAAGACGGTGTGGAGTATTATTTCGTCACGCCCGACGAATTCCGCCAGAAGATTGAAAACAACGAGTTTCTGGAGTACGAAGAAGTCTATCAAGACCGTTTCTACGGCACGCTGAAAGAGCCCGTGGAGCGGCAGCGCGAGGCCGGACTGAACGTCGTTTTCGACGTGGACGTGAAAGGCGGCATCAACATCAAGAAGCACTACGGCAAACGGGCGCTTTCCATCTTCATCCAGCCGCCGTCGGTCGAGGAACTGCGCCGAAGGCTGGAGAAACGCGGGACAGACTCGGCCGAGGCCATCGCAGAGCGCGTCGAAAAAGCGGCCTACGAGATGACTTTCGCTCCGCAGTTCGACCATATCCTCGTCAACGACAACCTCGAAGCCGCTCTCGCAGAGGCACTGGAGGTCGTGGGCGACTTCTGTCAATAAAAAAAGGAAATGTTATGAAAATCGGCATCTACGGCGGCACGTTCAACCCCATTCATCGCGGCCACATCGCCCTCGCCAAGCAGGTTCTCAAGAAAGCCCTACTCGACGAGATTTGGATGATGGTGTCGCCGATGAGCCCGTTTAAACAGGGCGATTCCGACCTGCTCGACGACGAAATCCGCCTGAATCTGGCCCGAAAGGCACTGGAAAACGAGCCGAAACTCATGGCCTCCGACTATGAGTTCCGAATGCCGCGCCCGTCGTACACGTGGGACACGCTCCAGTCGCTGTCGAAAGACTATCCCGACCACGATTTCTCGCTCATCATCGGAGCCGACAACTGGGCCGTTTTCGACCGTTGGTACCACGCCGGCGACATCCTCAAGAACTACCACCTGATTATTTATCCGCGCGAAGGCTCGCCCATCGACCCGGCAACGCTGCCGCCCTCGGCAACCCTGACCGACACCCGACTCTACCGCGTCAGCAGCACCGACATCCGCCGCCGCATCCGCGAAGGCCGTCCCGTTCGCCGACTGGTGCCGGAGGCCGTCTATGACGACGTTCTTGCCTATTACAAACCCCACTCCACCCATCCCGATGAACGTCCTAATCGTTAACACGAGCGAACTGACCGGAGGCGCCGCCGTGGCCGCCAACCGACTGATGAAGGCCCTCGGAAACAGCGGCGTGAAGGTCAAGATGATGGTGCGCCAGAAGCAGACCGACAACCCCGACGTCGTGGCCGTAGGCTCGAAATTCGGCAATTTCCTGCGTTTCTGCTACGAAAGGCTCGTCATTTTCCTCAACAACCGGCTGAGTCGGCGCAATCTGTTTGCCGTTTCCATCGCCAACACGGGCATCGACATCACCAAAACCCGCGAGTTTCGCGAGGCCGACGTCATCCACCTGCACTGGATTAACCAAGGGATGCTGTCGCTGAGAAACATCCGCCAGATTCTCGACTCGGGAAAGCCCGTCGTCTGGACGATGCACGACATGTGGCCCGCGACGGCGATTTGCCATTATGCTCACGCGTGTAAAAAATACGAAAACAAGTGCGAGAATTGCCCGACTATTCTTCAAAATGGCCTGAAAATCGACCTTTCGGACAAAATTTGGAAGCGAAAACTAAGAATGTTGGAAGAGCGTCAGATTTCTTTCGTGGCATGCAGCCGATGGTTGCGCGACCAAGCGCAGGGAAGTCGATTGCTGAACGGGCAATTCATCACCAATATTCCGAATGCGATTGATATGCAGACGTTCCGCCCTCACGCCCGAAACGAGGCACGGGAAAAACTCGGCCTGCCCATCGAGGGGAGAATCATCCTTTTCGTTTCACAACGCGTGACCGATACGCGAAAAGGCACGGTTTTCCTCATCGAGGCCATCGAAAAAATGCTTGCGCGGCATCCCGAAATGAAGGAAAACACGTCCATCGCCATTCTCGGCGGCCATGCTGAAGAGTTAACCGGCCATTTTCCGCTTCCGGCCTATCCTTTGGGATATGTTTCCGAGCAGGAGAAAATCGTTGAGATATACAACGCCGCCGACGTGTTCGTCTTGCCGTCGCTGTCGGACAATCTGCCCAACACCATCATGGAAGCGATGGCCTGCGGTGTGCCGTGCGTGGGCTTCGACGTGGGCGGTATTCCCGAAATGATTGACCATCGGAAAAACGGCTATGTGGCAGCATTCCGCGATGCCGACGACTTGGCGACGGGCATCCACTGGGTGCTTCAAGAGGCCGACCACGACGAACTGTCGCAACAGGCCGTGGAGAAAGTGCTCGCCAGTTATTCTGAGGCACAAGTCGCGAGCCGCTACATGGAAATCTATCAAAAAGCCTTGAATCATGATTAAATTCACCATCATCACCTGCACCTACAACGCCGCCGGCGTGTTGCAGCGCACGCTCGACAGCGTGCTGGAACAGACCTGCCACCACATTGAGCACCTCATCATCGACGGGGCATCGAAAGACGCGACGCTGCAACTCGCCAACGACTACAAGCAACGCTCGGACGAGGAGGAAAACCTGCGCGAAATCCGCATCATTTCCGAACCCGACAACGGCCTCTACGACGCGATGAACAAAGGAATCGGGCTGGCCACGGGCGACTATCTCCTGTTTCTGAACGCCGGCGACGTTTTCCCCTCGGCCGACACGCTCGAACTCGTCGCAGGCTCCGTGGGCGACGGCGAAGAGTTGCCCGGCGTGCTCTATGGCGACACCGACATCGTGAACGCCGAAGGCCGGTTTCTGCGCCACCGCCATTTGCAACCGCCCAGAAAAGGCCTTTCGTGGCGGTCGTTCCGCAACGGAATGCTCGTCTGCCATCAGGCGTTCTACGC
>JAFUVC010000036.1 GCA_017483785.1 Prevotella sp. | reverse complement strand
TCTGCGCTCGTCTTCGTAATTGTGCAGCCGAAAACGCGAATCGCCTGAAAACGGTTCATTCACCTGAATACAATGAATACTTCAAACGAAATTTTGCAGCTGTTCAATCAGTATCTCGACCGGCAGCCCTACGACCGCCGTCCGCAGTCGCTCTACGAGCCCATCAAATACGTGCTTTCGCTCGGCGGAAAGCGCATCCGGCCCGTGTTGATGCTGCTGTCCTACGAACTTTTCCGCGACAATCCCGAGTCGATTCTTCCGCAGGCGTGCGCCTTGGAAACATACCATAACTACACGCTCCTGCACGACGATTTGATGGACAATGCCGACCTGCGGCGTGGAAATGCGACCGTTCACCAGCGCTGGGATGCCAACACGGCCATTCTGTCGGGCGACTCGATGCTCGTGCTGGCCTACGAGCGCATGGCGCAGTGCGACGCCGCGAAATTGCCGCAGGTGATGTCGCTGTTCACCGAAACCGCCCTCGAAATCGGCGAAGGACAGCAGTACGACATGGATTTCGAGCATCGCAACGACGTTCGCGAAGAGGAATATATCGAGATGATTCGCCTGAAAACGAGTGTGCTTCTGGCCTGTGCCACGAAAATGGGTGCGCTGCTGGCCGATGCCACCGAGCGCGATGCCGAGATGCTCTACAAGTTCGGCGAGCAGTTCGGCCTCGCTTTCCAGTTGCAAGACGACTACCTCGATGTTTACGGCGACCCTGCCGTGTTTGGCAAGGCCATCGGCGGCGACATCACGTCGAACAAGAAGACCTTCATGCTCATCAACGCCCTGAATCGGGCCGACGAGCAGCAGCGCAAGGAACTTTTGCAGTGGATTAGTGCCACCGACTTCAACCGTCAGGAGAAAATCGCTGCCGTCACGCGCCTATATAATATAATAGGTGTAGGTCAGTTGGCGCAAGACCGAATGGCCCGCTATTTCGACGAGAGCCTGAAATATCTCGACGCCGTGAGCGTGGCCGACGAGCGGAAAGAACCCCTGCGTCGCTATGCGGCAGAAATGATGAACAGAAAATCATAATGGTTAATTGTTAATTGTAAATTATGATTGACACCCATGCGCATATCGACGGCGAGGAGTTTCGCGACGACCTTCCCGATGTTCTCCGGCGCGCCCGCGAGGCTGGCGTGGAGCAGATTTTCGTGCCCGCCATCGACCTGAAATCGTCGCAGGCAATCCTTGAACTCTGCCGCCGGCAGCCCGACTTCCTCTTTCCGATGGTCGGCCTGCATCCCGAGGAAGTGCGCGAAGACTGGCGCGAGGAATTGGAGAAAATCCATTCGCTCCTCGTTCCTCGCTCCTCGCAATAGGCGAAGTCGGCCTTGATTTCTATTGGAGTCGCGAGTTCGAGCAGCAACAACTTGAAGCCTTCGAGGAGCAAGTGCGCTGGTCGGTGGAGACGCGCCTGCCTCTGATGATTCACTGCCGGAAGGCGCAAAACGAACTGGTGAAAATCCTCCGGAAATACGAAAAAGACCTGCCCGGCGGCGTGTTCCACTGCTTCACGGGCAACCAGATTGAAGCCCGCGAACTGCTCACTTTCGAGCGTTTCGTGCTCGGCATCGGCGGCGTGCTCACGTTCAAGAAAAGCCACCTGCCCGACGACCTGCCTGCCGCCGTTCCCCTCGACCGCATCGTGCTTGAGACCGACTGCCCCTACATGGCGCCCGTTCCGCATCGCGGCCAGCGCAACGAGCCAGCCTTCGTCGCCCACGTGCTCCAGCGGCTTGCCGAGGCCTACGGCGTTTCGCCCGAGGAAATCGACCGCCAGACCACCGCGAATGTTCGCCGCGTTTTTCCGTCGGTCGCCGTTTAGGGGAAGCGAAGATTCCGTCGATTTCGTTAAATAAACCTAATTGTCGTAAAAATATGTGCGAACAAATCGGAAATACGGTAAAAAAACTATAACTTTGCATCCGTTTTCGGCTAAAGCCGATTTGGAGAGGTGCTCGAGTGGTTGAAGAGGCACGCCTGGAAAGCGTGTAACCGGCAAAACCGGTTCGCAGGTTCGAATCCTGTTCTCTCCGCAGGAAAAACAGGATTCAAAGCCTTCAAGGCAAAAGCAAATCCTGTTCTCTCCGCAGGAAATATTTATTTGTAGAATTTAAAAACAGTTGATGAAGAACGACAAAATGAAAAATCAGTACCGCGTGAATGAGCAGATTCGCGTCAGGGAAGTGCGTATCGTAGGCGAAAACGGCAGCGAAGTCGTGCCTACCAAACAGGCTCTTGAGATGGCCCGGCAGGAAGGAGTCGATCTCGTGGAGATTTCACCCAATGCCCAGCCGCCTGTTTGTCGTCTTATCGACTATTCGAAATTCCTCTACCAGCAGAAAAAGCACCAGAAGGAGATGAAAGCCAAGCAGGTGAAGGTGGAGGTGAAGGAGATTCGTTTTGGCCCTCAGACCGACGACCACGACTATAACTTCAAACTCAAGCACGCCAAGGAATTCCTCGAGTCGGGCAACAAGGTTCGCGCCTACGTGTTTTTCCGCGGCCGTAGCATCCTTTTCAAGGAGCAGGGCGAGGTGCTGTTGCTGCGTTTTGCCAACGACCTTGAGGAATACGGAAAAGTGGAGCAACTGCCCC
>JAFUVC010000035.1 GCA_017483785.1 Prevotella sp. | reverse complement strand
GCGGATGTTGATTTCGGGGTTGAAGTTCGTGGCGAAAGCCTTGTGGGGGTCGCCGGCGTTGCAATCGACGATGTCGAGATACTGGATTTCCTTGAAATGATGCTTGGCGGCGTAGGCCGTGAAAATGCTCGTCACGCCCGGGTCGAAACCGCAGCCGAGAATGGCCGTCAGACCGGCTTTCTCGAATTTTTCGCGGTAGGCCCACTGCCACGAATATTCAAAATGGGCCTCGTCCTTCGGCTCGTAGTTGGCCGTGTCGAGATACGAGCATCCGCAGGCCAGACAAGCCTCCATAATCGTCAAATCCTGATAGGGCAGGGCGAGGTTGATGACGAGTTCGGGCTTGTAGTCTGAGAACAGTGCCTTCAACTGCTCCACGTCGTCGGCATCGACCTGCGCCGTCTGAATCGGCATCGTGTAGCCCTTCTTGTGGATGGCCTCTACCAGCGCGTCGCATTTCTCTTTCCGACGGCTTGCAATCATAAATTCGGTAAACACTTCGGGGTTTTGCGCAATCTTATACGCGGCCACCGTGGCAACGCCTCCGGCGCCAATCATCAATACTTTGCTCATGGTTTTCGTTGTTTCTATAAAAAGTTTAAATGTGGTACAAAGATACGATAAACTAAGTGAAAAACAAAATAAATTTTGAAATTTTATGTCAATAATTCGAATATTCTCCTTATCTTTGCAGCATAGTAATCGAAAAAAGTGCATGATGAACAGCATTTTGGAGAAATCGGAGGCCCTGCGGGCCGAAATTCTGAAGACGGCCGAAGTGGCTGGCTATCTCTGGCAAAACGGCTGGGCGGAGCGCAACGGCGGAAACATCACGGTGAACGTGACGGAACTGGTCGGCGATGACATCCGACGGCTGCCTGCCATGAGCGGGCCGAAGCCCATCGGCGTGGTGCTGCCGCAGTTGCACGGCTGCTATTTCTACTGCAAGGGCACGGGAAAGCGAATGCGCGACTTGGCCCGCTGGCCGATGCAAAACGGGGCCGTCATCCGAATTTTAGACGATTGCGCGACTTACGAAATCGTGGCCGACGAGGTGGTTTGGCCCACGAGCGAACTGCCCTCTCACCTGAGCGTCCACGCGCGACTGATGGAGACGGGCTCGCCCTACAAGGCCACCGTCCACACCCATCCGATTGAACTCGTCGCCATGAGCCACAGCCCGAAATTCCTCCAGAAAGACGTGCTCACGCGCCTGCTCTGGTCGATGATTCCCGAAACGAAGGCGTTTTGCCCGCTCGGACTGGGCATCGCGCCCTATGCGCTGCCGGGTTCCACTGCGCTCGCCGAATCTACGCTGCGCGAGTTGGAAGACTACGACGTGGTGCTCTGGGAGAAGCACGGCGTTTTCGCTAAGGGACTCGACGCCATGGACGCTTTCGACCAGATCGACGTGCTGTCGAAGAGTGCGAAAATCTACATCGCCGCCCGTCAGATGGGCTTCGAGCCCGAGGGCATGAGCGAGGCGCAGTTGGCCGAGATGACAGAAGCATTTCACTTGCCGAAATAGAGAAAAGAATTGTTTAACATTAAAAAATTAAAGCAGAAAATGAAAAAAATGATGATGAAATTGGCCGCCGTCGCAGTGATGGCCGTCATAGGAACAACCACCGTGCAGGCTCAGGCCGTAGTGACCGACCCCGTGCAGACCGAAGCCCAGAAGAAGGCCCTGAAGGCGCAGGAAAAGGCTCAAAAAGAGGCTAAAAAAGCCGAAAAAGAGCAGAAGGCTCGCGAAAAAGCGGCCAAGAAAAAGCAGAAAGAGATGGAAAAGCGCAAAAAGGCCAACGACGCTGCCAAAAAGGCTGCCCGTGCAGTAGAAAAGGCTCAGGCCAACGCCCAGAAAGCATCTGAGAAAGCCGCTGCCAAGCCCGACGACCTGAAACTGAAAGCCAAGGCACTGAAAGCAGAGCACAACGCCGTGAAAGCACGGCAGAAGGCCGAGAAGGCTGCCGAGAAGGCCGCGAAACTGAACGATTAAGTTCTTGAACCAAAACACTGAAAAACAGAAGCGGAGTGCCATCGTCGTCCCCGACGGACTCACCGAGGTGCTTCTCCACGCTTGTTGTGCGCCGTGTTCGTCGGCCATTGTGGAATGGCTGGTGGAGCATGGCGTGCAACCTGTGATTTTTTATTACAACCCCAACATTTTTCCGCGCGAGGAATACGAGATTCGCAAGCAGGAGAGCAAGCGTCATGCCGAAAGCCTGGGCATCAGGTGGATTGACGGCGACTACGACCACGACGGCTGGCGCGCGGCGGTGTGTGGACTGGAACAGGAGCCCGAGCGAGGCCGTCGCTGCGAGCAGTGTTTCCGCCTGCGACTGACCGCCACGGCCCGAAAGGCGCAGGAACTCGGCATCCCGTTCTTCACAACCACACTGGCCTCGTCGCGCTGGAAAGACATCGAGCAAATCAATCGCGCAGGAAAAGCCGCCGAGACTTCCTTAACACCCAACATTCAACACCCAACACCCAAATTCTGGCCCCAAAACTGGCGGAAAGGCGGACTTTCCGACCGTCGCAACCAACTGCTCAAGGAATTCGGGTTCTACAACCAACAATATTGCGGTTGCGAGTTCAGCATGCGACATTGAGCACCTTTTTTCTAAAAAAATCTTAAAAAATTTGGAAGTTCTCCATAATCGCCATACCTTTGCAGTGTTCTATTGAAATAGTACACTATCAAACAATAATAATTATGATTCAAATTCAAGACATCAGTTACCAGTACGACAAGAAGTCGGCGAAAGTTTTCGATGAGTTGTCGCTGTCGTTCGACGAAGGCAAAATCTACGGCCTCCTCGGCAAGAACGGCGTGGGCAAATCCACGCTGCTCTATCTGCTCTGCGGTTTGCTGCATCCGCGCAGCGGCAACATCTTCATCGACGGGCAGGAGCCTCGCCACCGCGAACCGCAGTTGTTGGAGAACCTGTTTTTTGTTCCCGACGAGGTGGCGATGCCCCACACGACGCTCCGTCGCTACGTGTCGCTCTACGCGCCGTTCTATCCGCGCTTCAGCGAAGACGTGCTCAAAAGTTGCCTCGCCGACTTCGAAATGGATATGGATGCGCGGCTTGATGCGCTGTCGCTCGGGCAGAAAAAGCGCGTGATGGTGAGTTTTGCGCTGGCCACGCAGTGCCGCGTGCTGCTGATGGACGAGCCGACCAACGGCCTCGACATTCCGGCCAAGAGCCTGTTCCGGAAAATGGTGGCGCGACATACGCAGGAAGACCAAATCATCATCATTTCGACGCATCAGGTGCACGACGTGGACTCGCTGCTCGACCACATCATCGTGTTGAGCGAGCCGACGGCGGAAAACGGCCAGAAGAGCGTGTTGTTCGACGCTTCGATGGCCGACGTGCAAGAGAAATTTGCGTTTCTATACCGCTCGGCGGCCGACGACGAGGGCGAGGTGCTCTATTCCGAGCCTACGCCGCAGGGCAGGGCCGTGATTGTGGCGAACAGCGACGGGCGCGAGACCACCGTCAATCTGGAAATGCTGTTTAAGGCCGTGGTGCAAGGAAAAGTTAAAGGTTGAAAATCGGAGGCGAAGTTTTCAAAACGATTAAAAACGCATTAAAATGATGAATCAGAATCAATTCCAGTTCCGGCGCTTCTGGCGGCTGCTGCGGGTGACCTTCGCGGAAACCGTTCGCATATTTTTGTACATCGCGCTCCTGTTTATCGTCGTTATGCTTGTTTTCAGGGTAGGTCATGTCATTTTTTCGCTCGACGACATTCCGGCAGCGTTTGAAAGTGGTGTCAAATCCTCGTTCAGCATAGCATCATTCTTTGCGATTATGTATTTTCTTCTCAGTGTTGGGATGATAACAGGTTTCTTTTGGAAATTTTTATGCCCCGTGACGAATCTTGAACGATTTATCATGATTCATACATTGTCGCTCTTCTATATGATGATGTTTTCAATAATAGTGTTTTTTTCCGTTGAAATCTTGTGGCGATTGGGCTTGTGGTTGATGTTCCCAGGCGAGTATGCCCAATATGTGGAAATTGCGGCCCGATACCCATATTGGGAAAATTTTTGGGACAGAGCCAGTCTCTATATTATCCTTTTATTGATAATGTCCTACTATGGTGCGTTTGCTATAAAATATGCCGACAAGAAGCACATGATTATTTATTACTGGCTGATTCCGTTTGCTTATGTGGCACTGATGATTGGCGCATTCTTTTTCTTAAAATCTATGAAATGGT